>NZ_CAKVAM010000003.1:300000-399113 GCF_934725225.1 uncultured Treponema sp. | reverse complement strand
AGCTCCCCTGCGCCGATGATACTGCCAACCGGCGGGAAACTAGGACGCGGCCGGCTTTTTCCATACTCTCTTCATAGGGCCTCCCGCCAAGCGCGGGTGGCTCTTCTTTTTGCCCGCGCCGTCCTGCACGGAAATCCCTGCCGGACACAAGTGAAGTCTTGCTTTCCTCCGGCAAATATGTATAATTTCAATATGACAAAAGAATTTTCAAATTGGACTGATTATGACCACTGGCTTATTGCGGATTATGGAATGATGGTTATAAGTGGCAAAGAACGAATGGCTACAAATTACGATAAATATTTCATAAATAAAATTGAAGAGATTGATGGAAAGATTGTCGTTGAATATGAAGAGGCCAATACTCCAAGATAAATTTTTTGTTATTTAGCTTACAATATTTTTTATAGTTTCAAAATCAATTTCTTCAACGGCTTTTTTTAAGTTTTCAAATTTTGATTTTAAACTTTCTGGAAGCTTTATATTTGAAAGAATATTTATTTCATCTTCAATTGAAGCAAGATCACATTCTTCTGCGAATTCTTTTATTTTCATTGCAATGTGCGCAAGTTCGTCTTTTGAAGCTGCTGGAAGCTCTGCTTCATTTTTATTATGCTTGTTGAACCGTGTATTCAGCTCTATTTCGCACATAATATATTTTTCAATGAGTTCTGGCGTTTTGTCTTTTATGAAATCAATATTTTTTTCTGCTGCTGATTTTTCAAGTTTTTCTGCAAGAGAACTCAGTTCATGGAAACCGCAAATTTTTGCCGAGCTTTTCAACGCATGGACTTCTATTTTGAAAAGTTTTAATGACTGCTCATTTCCTTCTTCTGCTTTTTTTTGGTACTGACGAATCAGTTTTGCTTTTTGTGGAATTTGATGCAAAAAAGTTTTTAGAATAGCTTCATTTACTGGCTCGGAAAGTTCCTTTTTTTCTGATTCAGTTTTATTAGCATTTTCAAAAATGCATTTAGAACGAGGAAGCCTTGTCCGCATTATGTGGTCAAGCTTTTGCGCTTCAATTGGTTTTGAAAGAAAATCATCGAATCCGCAGGCAAGAAATTTTTCACGCGCGCCGTCTATTGCATTTGCTGTAAGCGCAACTATGCAGTTTTGTATTCCCTTTTTCTTTTCTTCGTCGCGAATTATTTTTGTGGCTTCTTCTCCATCCATAACCGGCATCATGTGATCCATAAAAATAATGTCGAATTTCTCTTGCTCAGCTTTTTTTACAGCTTCCTCTCCATTCATGCATGTTTCAACTGTGCATTTATATTTTGCAAGATAACCTTGCGCCACCAGAAGATTAACTTCATTATCATCGACAACGAGAATTTTTGCGTTTGGAGCTATGAAAGAATTTAATTCTATTTTTTCGTTTTCCTTTATTTTTCCAATAGTTTGTGGAATTGAAAAATAAAAATTGCTTCCTTTTCCATATTCACTTTCAACGCCGAATGTTCCGCCCATAAGAGAAACAAGCTGCTTTGAAATTACAAGTCCAAGTCCGCTGCCTTCTTTTTTTCTGTTGCGCTGCATATCAACTTGCTGAAATGAATTGAAAAGTTTTTCCAAGTCTTCTTTTTTTATTCCAATTCCTGTGTCTTCCACGGAAAAATCAAGGATAACTTTTTGATTTTCCAAGAAACTTGCTTTTGATTTTAATGGCTCATGCATCTTTACAGTTATTTTGATTTCGCCTTCTTCTGTAAATTTTGCCGCATTTCCTGCAAGATTCAAAAGCACTTGCTTTATTCTTATATCGTCTCCAAAAAGATTGCGCGGAACATCGTTGCTGACATCTATAGAAAGTGCGAATGATTTTGATGCAAGCCTGACTTTTATAATTGATTCAACATCGCTTATTAATGTATCAAGATTGTAGTCCGCCGGAACAATTTCGAGTTTTCCAGATTCTATTTTAGAAAAGTCAAGGATGTCATTTATAATAGTAAGAAGTGTATGCGCCGCGCGGTTGATTTTTTCGAGATAAGTTGCTGTAAGCGGAGATGATTCTTTCAGTGCAATTTCTGAAAAACCTAGAATCGCATTCATCGGCGTTCTTATTTCATGGCTCATCGTGGCAAGAAATGTTGACTTAGCCTGATTTGCGCTTTCTGCTTCTGCCCTTGCTTCCCTGAGTCTTATGCTTTGCTTTGCCCGCAGTATTAAATTCATTTGCCTTACTATTACGCAAAAATAGCCTAGCACTGCAAAAAGATAGAGGTTTGGTTTATAGAATATACTTGGATCTAGTTTCTGCACAAAAAGAATTTCTATTACAATTACTGCTGTTGCTGCTGTAACAAGAGGAATTATAATAACTGGAATCAGGTTGAATATGATTACTGAAACAAGGCAGCTTGTAAAATAAAGCGCAAAGTCAAGTTGGCTTGTCGTATGAAAATCTATAATAAGCATCACTACATTCCATGCGATTATAAATGCAACATACAAATGTGAAAGCAAAATAACTCTGCGTTGCTTTGTGTGAAGATTGTTTCTGCATGGGCGATTAAAAATATATGCTGCGACAGAAGCGCATACTAGCAAAACATAAAGTGTGTTGTACAGACTTTGCCACTTCATAAAGTCTGGATTTTTAACTATATTGCTGAATAATATTATTGCTGTTTCAAGAATTGCAACGATTGGCGCGACTTTGTCCAATATAGAACAGTTGTTTAAGGCGGCAAGAAAAGAAACTTCTTCTCGTTCTGCTTGATTTTGAATTTTATAATCAGATTTTACTGCTGTCTTGAAATTTATATTTTCAGCTTGCTTCATTTTTTTTCAAAAAAGTCATCTATTCTTTTTAAGATTTCTTTCGGCTGCATAGACTTTAAAATATAACCTTCCGGCTTCAGACTCATTGCGCTCTTTACGCTTTCTGTATCACTCACGCCTGTAAGAAAAAAAACAGGAATGCCTTTTGTTTTTTCTTCAGAGCGAATCATTTGAAGTGTCTGGACTCCATCGCAAACTGGCATCATGTAGTCAAGAAGAATCAAGTCTGGCTTTTGTGTTCCGAGCAAAGAAATTGCAGATGTCCCGGATTTTGCAACTGTTGTTTTGTAGGATTCTTTTAGTATGCTGATTAAAGCTCTGAGCATAACAGGGTCGTCATCAACGATAAGAATATGCTTTCTGCTGTCAGTTTTTTGCTCTGGCTTTTTTAATTCAATTTTGTCGCCTTTTTTTGTATGCATTGATTCAAGCGCAATTGAAATTTTTTCAACAACATTTGACATTGGAGTTGGCGTTATGATGATTCCTATAATGTTTCCTCCCCAAGGCATTATGTAGTCTTTATAGTCAAATTTGTTTCCGATGAAAATAATCGGGAAGTTCTTTGACTTTTCGTCTGTAACTATTTCTTGATAAGCTTGCACATCCTCATGTGAAAGTTCATTTGAATATACTGCGATTAAGTCTGGCTGCATTTCGGCGGCTCTGCTTGGAAGCACTATTTTATTAAAATCTTGCATTATGATTTCATAATTTTTTGAAAGTGAATTGAAAATATCACTAGCTGTTTTTGAAATATTTGCAACAAATAAAATTTTATCCATAGTTTTAAGATTATAACACAATTCTTTTTTTATGAATAGAATAGCCTAGGCTCAAATTTTCCGTAAAAATGATTTTCACAAAAGATTTGAAAATGCAGGAAATTGAAAAACAAATGGTTATATAATAGCAGAAAAATGTTACTGTTCAAAATTTGAATTATTTTTATATTTTTCCGCAATCGACTCCACAATCTTGGAAACCGCATCCAAATCAGACTCGGAAAAATGAAATTATTTCATATAAAAAAATCAGATTTTTTCAGACAATGCAAAAATTTCACGAGCGGAAAATGAGTTGGGCGATGAATGAAGTTATTCCGCAGACGGAAATTGCACATTTTCACCAAATGGAATCATTCCGAAGGCAGAAATCATGCGCGGTCGGCAAACGGAATAATTCCGCAGACAGAAATTGCGTATTTTCACTAAATGGAATAGTTCCGCAGCAGTTCCAGCCTGTTTTTCAATCGAAAATATTCTGCTATAATCTTTTCGTATGATTCCACGGGAGACAATCAACAAGGCGATTGACTACATTCTTCTTCACCTGACCGCTCAGATTTCTGTTGACGATGTGGCGGATTTCTGCGGCTGGTCGAAATTTTATTTCTGCCGGGAGTTCAAGCGGCACACTGGGCAGAGCGTGCATTCGTTCATATGAGCAGATTACGATGAAGCTCAAGACTAGCGGCAGGACAATCAGCGACATCTGCCTTGACTACGGAATCAGCCCTTCGAACTTTGTTCCAGCGTTCAAGAGGCAGCAGAAAATCTCACCGTTCTATTTTCGGAAGGAAAGCGCGCGCCGTTCGGTTGAGCACGATTTTTTTCATTCTGCGGAGGACAAAAAGGCACGGCTTGCAAGCTTTGAGGAAATTTCTGCGAAAGTCGCGGTGGAAAATCTTCCGGACTATTTTGTGATTTACGAGCGCAAAATCGGGAACTACCACGACATGAGGGGCGACTGGTGCGTGTTCCTGGAAAAGTATCGGCAGGTGGCAAAAAAAGGCGCGCTCTGCTTTGAACGGACTTTTGACGATCCGTCATGCTCGGACGAAAACCGCTGCCTCTACGACCTTTGCATCGAGGCGGAAAAGGACTGCCCGCTTGAAAACACGTGCGTAATTCCAGGCGGAAAATTCGCAGTCTACCGCTTCAAGGGAAGCCACAAGGAAATCTACGCGGCGTACCAGAATATGTACAACGTTTGGTTTCCAAAAAGCGGCGCAAAATTCGCAGACCGCATGGGATTCGACAAATACATCTACGTGAACGCCGACGCGACCTACATGGAAATCGACCTGTGTTTTCCAATTGAATAGAATTTCAAAACAAATCTGTCATTCCTGTGCCACGACACAGGAATCTATTGGGAGATACTTCGGTTAAGCCGGAGAATGACATAAAATCCATTCTAAAAAAGCAAGAATTCATAAGTATTAAATTATTCTTTTCTGTAACATAAGAAGCGTAAACGATTCCGGCGCGCCAAAATCAATTCAAACAATCTTCTCATTTTTTACTTAGGGGTATTTATGAATTCTATGAACGTTGACTCAATCCGCGCAGGAAGAACTCGTGCGATTCTGGCTTTTTCGGTTCCGGCGATAATCAGCATGGTGCTTACTTCGCTCATAAACGTGGCGGACGGATTTTTTATGGGAAACTTTATCCACAAGGACGCGATTGCGGCGGTGAACTTGGGGCTTCCAATCATCTATCTTTTTCTTGCGACCGGGCTTATGGTTTCGGTTGGCGGCTCGGTTCTTGCGGGAATGGCGCTGGGAAGGCAAGACGAAAAAAGCTGCCGCTCGATTTTCAGCCAGACGATGGCGACCTGCGCGGCAACTCCCGTACTTTTGAGCGTGGTCATGTTCTTTTTGCTTCGGACGATTCTTGCTGTTCTTGGCGCAGAGGGAGAAGTTGCAGAATATTTTCTTCAATATTACACGGTTCTTCTTTTTGAGCTTCCGGTCATGACCGTGAACGCATCGCTTGGAATGTTCGTGCGTGCCGAAGGCCGGCCTCAGTTCTATCTTGGAGTTACGGCTTTCACCTGCGTTCTGAACATTCTGCTCGACTGGCTTTTTACGGCAAGCTTCGGATTCGGGGTGCGCGGAATTGCTGCGGCCTCACTTGTTTCGGCGGTGATTGGATTAGCTATTCTTCTTTTTTATTTTCTGAAAAAGGCGCACGTGTTCAAATTCGTAAAATTCCGCTTTGACCGCGAAGTTTTCAAAAGCACTATGCTCAACGGACTTTCGGAATTCATCGGAGAGCTTTCAATGTGCATAAGCATGGCGGCCTACAACTTTGTGATTATGAGGAGATTTGGAGTTGACGGAGTTACGGCATTTACGGTCGTGGGCTACACTTCCTACGTTTTCAGCATGGTTGTCTGCGGATTCGGTCAGGGAATGGCGCCGCTTGCAAGCTTTGTCTATGGCGCGAAGGAAAAACTTCTTGCACGGAAACTCTTCTCGCGAACAAACCTTCTTGTGTTCATTGCAGGAGCAGTAACAGTCGCGCTTGTCGGATTCGGCTCAGGCTGGTACAGCAGAATTTTTGTAGAAGACGCGGCGGTTCAGCAGATGATTAAAAGCGGAATCCTGATTTTTATGTGGGACTTCGTTCTGTGCGGATTAAACGCAATCGCCTCGTTCTACTTCACGTCAATCGGAAAGGCAAAGGAATCCGCAGTGATCTCAACTGCGCGCGGACTTGTGATTCTTCTTGCGTCAATCTTCGTTCTTCCGGCAATCTTCGGCATGAACGGAATCTGGCTCACCTCGCCCCTAACGGAAATTCTGACGCTCGCAATAACGCTGTTCTACCTGAAAAAAGACAGAAGGGAAATCAGTCTTGCAGAACCGGCGGAACAAATGTAAAAGTCTTGATAAAAATAACTGCTAGACTGTCATTGCCGTGCCCGACACGGCAATCTAGTGTAATTTTTAAAAGATTATCGGGCTTGATTCTGCGATGTTTCTGAAAGAAACTCGATTGATAATCCTATGTAGATAGATTCCTGTGTCAACGTCTGCCTTGCGGCGCACTGCACAGGAATGACAAACTTGTTAACATTGAAATAACAAACTTGCTGCCACGGGAATTACACTATAATCTAAAGTTTTTCTTTTTTCTAAGAATGCAAAAAGCAGTTACGCAAACTATAACCGAAAGCAAAGAGCCGCACGCCGTTGCAATTCCCATCGGAAACAAATTTTCAGGAAAAAGTTTCGACATGAAATATGCGCCAGGCACGCGGACAAGAACAATCGAAAGCAAGTTATGCAAAAATGAAATTCCAGATTTTCCAAGCGCGCAAAAATATCCGCTAAAGCTAAAATGTATTCCGCCAAGAAAACAGTCCCAGATGTAGCCACGCAAATATTGAGCGCCCAAAAGAACAACAGCAGAATCCGCAGTAAAAAGTGCAACAAAAGATGAAGCTGAAAACTGAATCAAAACAGCCATCGTAAGTCCGAATCCAGTTGCAATAAAAGCCGCAAACCGCAATGTGGAATCCGCACGGTCATATTTTTTTGCTCCGATATTTTGAGCTGCAAGAGCAGAAACTGTTGAAAGCATTGACGACGGAACAAGGAACATGAAGCTCATTATTTTTTCAACAATTCCAACAGCGGCGGCATCCGCAAGTCCACGTCTGTTTGCAATTATGGTAATCAAAATAAAAGAAATCTGAATAAAGCCATCTTGCATTGCGACAGGAAAGCCAATCTTCAAGATGGGCAACACAATTTCGCGCCGCAAAATAAAATCACTTCGGCTTACTGAAATAAGTTTTCGCTTTATGATTACAGCCAAAGCAATCGCCACGCTCACGGCCTGAGAAAGAGTTGTTCCAAGAGCGGCTCCGGCAGGTCCAAGTTTCAGCGCGCCCATAAAAATGTAATCAAGAATTATGTTTGCCGCGCAAGCAATCGCAATAAAATACATCGGGCTTTTTGAATCTCCAAGTCCGCGGAAAATTGAGCTGATTATATTGTACGCTGTAATAAAAGGAATTCCTGCAAAGCAAATTGAAAGGTAAAGAAAAGTTCCGTTAACGGCCTGTTCAGGAGTAGACATTGCAAAAACAATCCGCCGCGCATAAAAAATCAGAATCAAAGCAAGCCCGACAGAAATCAGCATAAAAAGAGTCGCAGTGTTTCCAACCGTGCATGAAGCAGACTTTTTATTTTCCGCGCCGACCGCCCTTGCAATTATAACTGTAGAACCCATCGAAAGTCCCACAATCATAACCGTAATCATGTGCATGACTTGGCTTCCGATTGAAACAGCAGTAGTTTGCTCCACGCCTCCAAACTGCCCGATTATAAAAAGATCCGCCATTCCGTAAAGAGTTTGCAAAAAATATGAAAGAAGATAAGGCAAAGAAAAACAGACAACATTTTTTAAAACGCTGCCCGAAGTAAGATTTTTTTCCATAGTGAAAGATTATAAACATTGCGACGTTAGAAAATCAAGAGAATTTATTTTTGAAAATGCGCGGATTTTTGTCTTTCTGCGAGCTTCCCTGAATCAATGCGATTTTCAAAATAAACCTCCTTTTTAACATTGCATTAACGAAAATCTAACGCAATTATGAAAATAGTTATAAATAATTATACTGTTTTAAACTTTTTAATTCTATTCAGTAAATATATTTACAAAAATATTACCAAGAGATATTATCTACTTTGAAAGGTAGTATTTACAAATGAAATCTATAAAAACCATTGTTCTTGCATTTTGCATTTCACTCATGGCAGTTGCCAGCATCGGAATAATCAGCACTTTAAAAATCGGAATTGGAAAAATCCAAAAGTTCAGCACAGAAAGCGTAAGGTCTGAACGCATGAAAGGCTACGATGATTCCGTGAAATTTCAAATTCAAAACGCCATTTCAATTTTAAAGACTTTTTATGAGGAAGAGAAAAACGGAACTCTCTCGCATGAACAGGCGCAAAAAGAAGCAATAGAAGTTATAAAAAATATCCGCTACGGAGACGACAATTCCGGCTACTTTTGGATTGACGCGACAGACTGCACGCTCATTGCGCATCCAATTCTTCCGCAGAACGAAGGCCAGAATCGCAAAAATCTTAAAGACAAAAACGGCGTAACAATAATCCAAAAAATTCTCAGCGTCGTAAAGGCAAACGAAGAAGGCGGATTCAGCGAATTTTATTTTACAAAGTCAGACGGAATAACTGTTGCGCCAAAAAGAACATATTCAATGCTGTTCAAACCTTGGAACTGGATTGTAAGCAGCGGAAATTATTATGACGACATAAACGTTGAACTTCAGCAAATTGAAAGTGAAGTTAGAACGCACTTTTCAAAACTTCTGCTTTACATTTTTGAAACAATGGCAGTTGTGCTGGTCGCCGCAATTTTTGTAAGCCTCTTCTTCTCCAAAAAATTTTCCAAACCGATTGAAGAAACCGCGCGCATTCTCGAAAAAATGGCGGCAGGAAATCTTACGCTCAGACTTTCAACAGAAAAAGGAAAAAATGAAATCAGTAAAATGCGGTGCAGCATAAACGCTTTCACAGAATCCATAAACAAGATGGTCGCCGTTTCAAAGCAGAATATTGTTTCGCTAAGCAAAGTCGCAGAAAACCTGAATGAAAACAGCTCGGGAATTTCATCAGAGATAAAGCAGATTTCAGACAATTCATTGGAACTTGCAGACCAAGCGAAAATGCAGTTCGACACAGTTTCACTTACAGTCAGCACAATGGGAAAAATGAGTTCAATTACAAATCAGCTTTCCGCGCAGATTCATGATCAAAACGACGCTCTTTCTCAAAGCTCTGCGGCTGTAGAGGAAATGATTTCAAACATAAAATCAATCACAGAAAATATTGATAAATTCGGCAACAGTTTCAACAAGCTTTCTTCGGATTCAGAAGACGGAAAAAACAAAATCGAAAATGTAATCAATCTCATAGAATCAGTTTCTTCTGAATCTAAAAAACTTCTGGACACAAACAAAGTCATTGAGTCCGTTGCCCAGCAAACAAATCTTCTTGCCATGAACGCCGCAATTGAAGCCGCGCACGCTGGAGAAGCAGGAAAAGGTTTCGCAGTTGTCGCCGAAGAAATCCGCAAGCTTTCAGAAAGCACAACGGAACAGTCGCATTACATAAAGCAGACGCTTTCTTCCGTAATCGACAACATAAATGAAGTTACAGATGCGGCAAGCAGCGCAGGTCTTACTTTTGGTGAAATCGTAAATCAAATTTCAAGCGACGATTCTTTAATTACAGAAATTCGTTCTTCTATGGAAGAGCAGTCAATCGGAAGCAAGCAAATTGTAGATGCGCTTGGAAACATAAAGGACACAACGCATACAATAATTGAAAATTCAAAGCAAATGAATTCTGGAATTGAAAATGTTGTTGCCCAAGTAAAGGAACTTGAAAATGCCGCCCAGAATTTGTCTTTAAAAACTGACGAAATAAAAAAGTCCACGCAAATAATAAATTCCAATGCGGACAAACTCATCGGCATGGCTTCTGAAAACAAAAAATTTGCAAAGGAACTTTCAATTCAAACGGAAAAATATATTGTGTAAATAAGTTTTCAAAAGCCGCATAAGTTTTAACTTTTTCCTGATTTGCTGTATAATTTGCTCAGAAAATCTTTTGGCAAAATGGCGGAAAAAATGGCAGAAAATCAAAATTTTTCACACGAGGCAACGCGGCGGTTTGCGTATCTTATGAATCAGATTGACGAGCTTTACCACAAAGTGAACGCAAAATCCTCGCTTTCGGACAGCGTTTCCTGGATTTTTTACTGTCTTTACGACATGGGCGGACCTTGCAACCAAAGCGAATTCACTCACCGCTACGGAATCAGCCGAAAGACAATAAATTCCGCGCTTTCAAAACTTGAATCTCTTGGTCTTGTAAAGCGAACTGCCGGCGACGGTCGCAACGTGATTGTCTCGCTCACAGAAAATGGCCTTTCCCTTGCCGAAAAATCCGTTGTCCCGATGATTTCCGCCGAAAATTCAGTTTTTGACAGCTGGACACCAGAAGAGAAATCCCAGTTTCTTTCGCTGACAGAAAAATATAAAAACGAACTGGAAAATAAGTTCAAGGAGCAAGAACTGATTTGATTTTTAGAAGTTTTCAGTTTGATGTTTTTTCTTTGTGAATAATTTCATTCATTGCCCAGCGTGTTTTCTCCTTCCTCCTGAATTCTGCGGAGTTTCTTCCAGCTGAAAAAGCCGTACATGTCGTTTACCAGAAAAACTGCAAAATTAAAAATCATCGGAACATAAACCGGATTTTTAACGCTCGCCATAATCCACATTATAATCAGAACGATGTCGTTTGCGGCGTAGGCAAGCGCGTAGTAAGGAACACGCATAATTGTAAGGACGCTGGCCATCATGCTTGTTGCAACAGAGACCGTGCTGATTTCAAGATTCGCAGTGTTCAGTTTTTTCAGTACAAAATAAAAAATGACAGTCGCTGCCGTGCTTACAAGAATTGCCACTGCGGATTTTTTCGGAGTAAGGTGAGCCATTCGGACTTCAGTCTTTCCTTTTTTGGACGGATTTTTTAGCCACACAATCGCTGCAAAAAGGTCGCTTGGAAATGTCATTCCCATGTAAGTTATCGCCTCGCCGTAATATTTGAATCCGAGTGCGACAATTGCGTAAAGCACGCAGAAAACCAGCTGAAGAAACTGCCCGGAAACGTGTCCTTTCGCGGTAAAAAGAAGCGACGTTACGCCCACAATCGTTGCAATCAGCGTGAGCGGATTTTTTTGCGGAACAAGACAGAACAGAAACGTAACGCAAACCGCAGAAGCCGCCCAGAGAATCTTTTCAGGAACGGAAAGCTCCGGGACAATAAGATTTTTTTTCATAAATACTCCTATAAAAAGACAATGAGAAAATATCAATTTTCAAATTGACCAAATTTATTAATGCAAAAAAAAAGCATTCGCAAAAGAATATCTGCATGGATTTCTCCAGACCTACCGATATTCCTTTGTGAATGCTCTTTATAGCATTCTTCTGCCCGGTGGCAGAAAATTAAAATTTTATAGAACTATACTTTGAGAGATTTTTTTTGTCAAGCGAGGAGTTATTTTGTAATTCCCTCTTGACGCAGGACAAAACTGCGCAGAAAATGACAGGAGCTGATTTTGTTTCCGGTGTATTCTGTGATTGTGCCGCGGGACTGCGGCGCAAAAGATTGTCCGGTCGGGCCGGATAATGACAGCGGATTGCAAAAAAGTCAAATCGGAAAATGAAACTTTCACACTGGCTTTTTTAAGGAAGAAAGACAATGGAATGGCTTACGGTGATGAAAAAGTCAATCGCTTTTATGGAGGCTCATCTTTGCGACGGAATTTCGGCCGATGATGTCGCTTCGGAAAGCTTTATGTCTCCGTTCTATTTTCAGCGCGGATTCAAGATTCTCACCGGGATGACGCCTGCCGAGTACATCAGGAACAGGCGGCTTTATCTTGCGGCTCTTGACGTTCTGGGCGGAAAGGAAAAAGTGATAGACATCGCGCTCAAGTACCGCTACGAGACTCCGGAAAGCTTCACGCGCGCGTTCACGAGATTTCACGGAGTCTCGCCGGTTCAGCTCAAAAATTCGCCTGAGTCGCTTCATGTTTTTCTTCCGCTGAAAATCACAATTTCCATCACAGGAGGAAACAGAATGGAAAAACTTGACTTTGCGGTTAGCCCTATGTCCGGATTCAAGGTGATTGGCTTTGAGAGGATTTTTGACCCGGAAACTTCATACTCCGAGATTCCGAAATTCTGGGACGAGCTCCGCGAAAAATATCTTGGCGCAGTCTGGAGCGGAAAAAAGGACTTGTCGGAAATTGAGCTTACGGTCAAGGAAAACTGCATCGGCGAGTACGGAGTGTGCATTGACGACATCGGCGGCGGAAAATTCCGCTATATGGTTGCAGGAAAATACTGCGGCGGCAAAGTTCAGGCCGGAATGACGCTCTTTGAGTTCCCGGATTTGGAATGGGCAAAGTTCAAATGTGTCGGTCCGATGCCGAAAGCCCTACAGAGCGTGAACACAAAAATCTTCAAGGAATGGCTTCCCGGTAATCCCGACTATGAAATGTCAGCAGGCTACAACATCGAATGGTACGACATTCCGCGCGGCTCAATGACGGACGAAGACTATAAAAGCGCAATCTGGATTCCTGTAAAACGGAAGTAGGGGAGATGCGTATCCAGTACGAAATGTTTTCTGCCTGTTTTTCTACAGCTGCTCATCTTCTTCGTTGTGCTGCTCGTAAATTTCTTTTGTTATTTCTATGAATCGTTTGGTTGTTTCCCGGCGGTCGTCGCTTCTTATGGCTAAAACGCAGTCGATTGGCGTGCCGAATGTTATTGGAATCCACTTGAATTCTTCTGTGCGGTCGTTGCAGAATCCGGGCGAAAGGCATACTCCATTTCCTGCGGCAACATTTACGAGCGTGGTAAAATGGTCTTCGCTGTTCATCGTCTGCACGTGGACTGAATCAATTACAATGTCCTGCGCTTTTTTCAGTTCCGGCGGCGAGCCTCCTCCAATCATCAGCGTTCTGTCTTTTAAATCCTGTGGAGTGATGATTTCTTTTTTTGCAAGCGAATCCTCTTTTTGAGCAATCAGATAAATGCGGCTTTGAAAAATCGTGTGAAGCTCAATCTGCGGAATGTGCGAAAGCGCGTTTTTCCGCCCGAACATTATGTCCGTGTTTCCGCCAAGAAAATTTTCCGTGCGGCTTTTTCCATATTGAAAAAGAATGTTCAGGAGAACGTGCGGAAATTCATTTTTGAATTCCTTCATAATCTGCGGCAAATAGCAAAGCGCGCTCCTAAGCGGAAGCGAAACAGAAAGCGAGTCCGAAAATCCATGGCTTATGTTTTTTGAAGTTTCAACCGCGCGGCGCAAGTTTTCCTTGATTTTTACAAGCTCTGAAATAAACGCGGCTCCTGCAGGCGTAAGATTCGCACCTTTCCCGGAGCGAAGAAAAATCGTAAACCCGGCTTCCTCTTCGAGCGTCTGAATCTGGTAAGAAAGCCCCGGCTGGCTTATGTTGCAATTTTCCGAAGCCTTTCTGAAATTAAGCGTATGCGCAAGCTCAATGGCGCATTCAATCTGTCTTGTCGTCATCTGTTCTCAGCCTTCTATGATAAAACTTTTTTATTGCTAATTCAATAATTCGATTGGACTTTTTTTATTGTGGACGGAACATTACGCAATGAGTGGACGCAAGCAAGATGTTTTTATTTGGGCGTTCCCCTCGCTCTGTTTCGACAAGCTCAACAACCGCTCGGGTCGGGCTTTTCAGGGTTACGCTGTCGCTCCATTGCTGCACTACACTTCGGAACACGCCTACAGCGTGCCCCTACAATCCCTAACGTAAATCACTATGGAAGTTTTGCCAAAAATTGTGTATAGTGTTTTAAACAATAATTAATTTTGGAGAACAAAATCATGAATGTTTGGATGCAGCGCAGTATCGAACTTGCAAATAATAAAAACTATCTCGACAAACTTTTTGATGTTTATCCGATGACTCCAAACAAAATACGAAAGATAAATGAAGAATATTGGGACAGTATTGTTCAGGCATTTAATAACAAAGACGACAACTGCTTAATAAAATATCTTCTTTATCTTGATTTGTTTCCAATAAAAGATTCTTATATTCCTTTTCTAAGGCGAGACACAGCAAACGCACTTAAAAATAATCCAGAAACTGTAAAACGACTTTGCAACAGACTTTATGAAATGGGCTTAGGCAAAATCCGTGAAAAATGCACAGAACCAAAAGAGACAAACAGGCAGATTGGTCCTCTCTTCAAAAAATGGTGTAAAAACAGTTTCAAAGAAACAAAAATTCTTTCATTAACAGATTTTGAGAAAACAAATGAAAATGCAATTCTCGATGCTTCTGACAAAGAAATGATGGACTGGGCTTTTAGAACCGTAAATTACAAGCGAAATAAAGGCTTGGATTTTGTAGGCCGTTTTAATGGCAAATATTTAATTGGAGAGGCAAAATTTTTGTCTGATTTTGGCGGACATCAAGATGCTCAATTGGAAGATGCTATTCTTACTCTGACAGCTCCAAATGTAAAAGCTACAAAGATAGCAATTCTTGATGGTGTTTGCTGGCTAAAAACTAACAACAAAATGTATAAGGCAATAACTGAAGACCACTGCGAAGAAAATGTAATGTCAGCCTTGCTTTTGAAAGATTTTATAAAAAGTCTGTAAGGAGCAAAAAATGGAACTCACTTACAACGGCAAAAAATCGAAAAAAGAAATCCTCGAAGCTCTTCCGCAGTCAGACTTTTCAAAGCCGATTTCAGAAAAAGAAAATATTTTGATTAACGGCGACAATTTGGAAGCCTTGCGGATTCTCGTTCACAATTCAAATTTAAAAGGCAAGGTTGACTTAATTTATATCGACCCGCCTTTTGCGACTAACGGAACTTTCACAATCAGCGAGGAGCGCACAAGCACGATAAGTTCAAGCAAAAAAGACGAAATCGCTTATACGGACAATCTTCTTGGCGAGGATTTTCTTGAATTTTTGCGGGAACGTCTTATTTTGGCACGTGAGCTTTTAAGCGAACACGGTTCTATTTATCTTCATATCGACTACAAAATCGGGCATTACGTAAAAATCATAATGGATGAAATTTTCGGTGCTGAAAATTTCAGGAATGATATAACAAGAATAAAGTGCAATCCAAAAAATTTTTCACGCAAGGCTTTCGGAAACATTAAAGACTTGATTCTTTTTTATTCAAAGACAAATAATCCAATTTGGAATGAGCCTTTCGTTCCTTTTTCAGAAGAAGACAAAGCACGGCTTTACAAAAAAATTGACGGGCAGGGCAGATTTTACACAACAGTTCCGCTTCACGCTCCGGGCGAGACAAAAGACGGAGTTACAGGCGGAACTTTCAAAGGAATGTTGCCACCAAAAGGCAGGCACTGGCGAACTTCTCCGGCAGAACTTGAAAAACTTGACGAGCAGGGCTTGATTGAATGGTCAAAAAACGGAGTTCCCCGCCGAAAAATCTTTGCGGACGAGCAGAAAGGAAAAAAGTTGCAGGACATTTGGGATTTTAAGGATTACCAGTACCCAGTTTATCCGACAGAAAAAAATCTTGACCTTTTAAAGCTCATTGTTCAGACTTCCTCAAATCCTGAAAGCTTGGTTATGGATTTTTTCTGTGGCTCAGGAACAACTTTAGTTGCCGCACAAGAACTAGGCAGACACTGGATTGGAATAGACAAGTCCGAAAAGGCGATGGAAGTTGCAAGGAAAAAGCTGAATGAAGAAAATGAAACTCTTTTCAAAAGTGATTTTGAATTTGTTACTATTTCAGAAAAGCAAGAGCAAAATCTGCATAATGAAAATATTCTTGTTATACAGAAAACTCCAAAAGTGCTGGTAACTGCGTGAGTTTGATTTTCTCCTTTTGTCTCCCCATAACGTTCCCCGACCTGACGCAATTTCCTAAAACGTTATTTTAATTTTCCTTGTCTGTAAACAATTTCGCTTAGCGTTATTTTAACGTTTGCCGACCGCACGTACTTTTATAAAATGTTATAATAACGTTCCTTGTTCGCAGGCAACTTCTGCTTGCGTTACTGTAACGTTCTTCGTCCGCGAGTGATTTTGCAAAACGTTATCAGAACTTGTTGTTGTCATATGTTCTCCGCTTTTTGTGATAAAATTTCTTTATTGCTAATTCAATAATTCGATTGGACTTTTTTATTGTGAAAGGATTATTATTTGACTGTAAACAGAAAATCATGGAGATAAGATAAAAACAGCCGAAAATGGCATCTGTTTTTATCTTTAAAAGTTTGCGTTGCAAACTTTCTTATCATCTGTTGTTTCCGCTGGAAACTTGCGTTGCGGGTTCACTTCGTTGCGAAACAACTTAAAAAGTCAATCCTAAAACTGAAGTTTTTATCTTGACTTTTTAATAGGAGGTTTTATGAAAAAGATTTTGTTGACTTTTGCGGCGGCGGTTGTGTTTTCGGCTGTGGCGAATGCTCAGGAAGTGAAGTACATCAAGGCTCCTGAGTTTAAGAACCAGATTTATCTTTACGGTAAGCCTGATTCGTCGGAAACGGAGCAGTGGTACGAGATTGAAGGGCGGGGGCAGTTTGTGCGTAATGTGAAAAATCCTGCGCTGATTCCGTATCTTCCGGCAAAAAGGAAAGCGAACGGGGCAGCGGTGATTATTGCTCCGGGCGGCGCGTTTTTGCATCACACTTTTGGAAGCGGCGGTTTTGAGGCTGCGGAATGGTTCAGGAATCAGGGATTTGCGGCTTTTATTTTGAAATACCGGACGGAAGAGACTCCGCGTGATGAGGCTGAGCATCAGGCTTTTGTGGCTGAAAAAATGGCTGGCTACCGTGCTGGAGGCTTGAGCGGAAACTATGCGCCGCAGACGCCTGATTTTGCTTTTGAAGACATTTGCGCCGCTGTGAAACTTGTGCGTGAGCGCGCCGCGGAATTCAATGTTCAGCCGGACAAGATTGGAATCGTTGGATTTTCCGCCGGGGCTTTGCTTGCTGTTTACAATGCGGAATGTGCGCCTGATGAAAGCCGTGTGGACTTTATCGGCTCGATTTACGGCCAGCTTGTGATGAGGGAAATGCCGGAAGAGCTTCCGCCGCTTTTTGCCGCAATGTCCAGCGATGACGAGCTTTCGGGGCAGAGCGGATTTGAAGTTTTTCAGGCTTGGCAGAAACGCGGAATTGCGGAGCTTCATCTTTTTGGTCAGGGCGGACACAATTTTGGAATGGGTCACGAGCCGTACACTAACGCTTTGTGGCCAGAGGAATTTCTTGCCTGGCTCAAAATGATAAAGGTCATAAAGTAAAAGACTTTTGTGCTTTTGTGTCATTATTGTGCTTGCTCCTATGTCATTGCCGGGCTTGACCCGGTAATCCTTGAAAATAGAGATTCCCTGAACAAGTCAGGGAATGACAGCAGAGATGAGACTTTTTTTAGATAATATGGAGAAAATCAGGATGAAAAAATCAGTTTTTATTGCATCGTTTTTTGCGGCGGCGGTTGTGTTTGGCGCATTTGCTTTTGCGGAGGATTCTGAAATGAAATCGGAAAATAATTATGCCACGATTCAGCTTGGCAACGGACTTAAAATTCCGCAGTTCGGAATCGGAACTTACGGTTCGAGCGAGCAGCAGGCGCATGACGCGGTTCTTGAGGCTTTGAAGGACGGCTACCGGCACATTGACACTGCCCATGCGTACAGAAACGAGCGCGGAATTGCAAAGGCAATCAAGGAAAGCGGAATTTCTCGCTCGGAAATCTGGATTACCTCAAAACTTTGGCCTACGGATTACAGCAATGGAAACGGCGCTCAGTCAATCGATAAGATGCTTGAACGGCTCGGAACGGATTACGTGGATCTGGTTTATCTTCATCAGCCGGTTGGCGACTACATGGCAGGTTACCGTGCGCTTGAAGAGGCTGTGCGTCAGGGAAAAGTCCGGGCAATCGGTCTTTCTAATTTTGACCTGAACGAGAAAGTTTTTGAGGATGTCTATGCAAAGGCGGAGATAAAGCCTGTGATTGTTCAGATTGAGCTTAATCCTTATGCGCAGCGCGTTGAATTCAGAAAAAAGTGTGCGGAAAAAAATCTTGCCGTTGAGGGCTGGTTTCCTCTTGGCGGAAGCGGAAAGGGAAACGAAACGCTTTTTGCCGATTCCACAATAAAATCTCTTGCGGAAAAATACGGAAAATCTCCGGCGCAGATAATTTTGCGCTGGCACGTTCAGGAAGGATTCAGCACAATTCCGGGCGCAAGAAATCCTGCCCACATTGCGGAAAACATCGCGGTCTACGGCTTTTCTCTTTCCGATGCGGACATGGAAAAAATCCGCTCTCTGAACCGCGAGCAAAGATTCTACACAGGAACTTGGGAAAGCGCGCAACATTTTAAGGATGTGGAAATCAATTATTAGGAGTCGGGTTGATGAATAAAATTCACGCCATAAATAAAAGTTATTCTGAATATAAAAAATTTGCATTTTAAATTTTATTTGTGGCAGATTATTCTTATAGAAAAGTGAGACAAATTATTGAGACAAATTATCTTGGAGTAAAACATGAAAAAACTGATTTTTGTTTTAGGAGTTTTGATGATGGCAGGTTTTGCAAACGCTAAGTCGATTGTGGTTTATTATTCAAAGACCGGCGAGCAGTACGGCGTTGGCACGATTACGGAAGGCAACACTGCGAAAGCTGCAAAGGAGATTGCGTCTCAGACCGGGGCGGACATTCTGGAGCTTAAAACGGTAAAAAAATATCCTGAAGGCTACAAGGCGACAACCGAGGAGGCGATGAAAGAAATGCGCGCGAACGAGAGGCCGGCTCTTGCGGTGGAAATCCCGGACATGGCTCAGTACGACACGGTTTTTATCGGCTATCCAATCTGGTGGGGCGACGCTCCGATGTGCGTTTACACTTTTTTGGACGCTGTTGATTTGAGCGGAAAGACAATCCGTCCGTTCTGCACTCACGAGGGAAGCGGCGCGGCAGGAACTCAGGGCAAACTGAAAAAAGCCGAGCCGAACGCGACAGTTGAAAGCGTCCTTGCAATCCGCGGAACAACCGCCCAGAATAATGCAGCAACTGTGAAAAAAGAAGTGAGCGAGTGGCTAGCGAAGTAGATTGACAACTTACGCTAATTGTATTAAATATATTTTTAGTTACAGTTTGTAACTAATTCAACTTTAATTTATTCTATAAATTATATACAGATTTTTTAATCCTTTTTGGAGGAATTATGAAAAAAATGAAAAAACGAATTCTTTCTTTGCTTGCGGTTTTCATTTCTGCATTTGCGATTTTTGCGCAGACTGAAAACTACAAGACTTACGAAACAACGGATAAAAACGCGCCAGTTGTTTACTTTACGCGCGAGATTACGCCTGAAAGTCTTGTGAAAGTGTACAAGGCGATGGGCTGGCAGCCGCACGGAAAAGTCGGCGTAAAAATCAGCACTGGCGAGCCGCCTGCCTCAAACTATCTTCGTCCTTCTTTGATTGGAAAACTTGTAAAAGACGAGCTAGGCGGAACAATCGTCGAGTGCAACACAGCCTATGGCGGAAGCCGCGCCTCCAACGCGATGCACAAGCAGGTTGTGAAAGACCACGGATTTTTGGACATCGCGCCTTTCGATTTGCTTGACGAGGACGGCGAAATGGAAATTCCTGTGAACGGCGGAAAAAACTTGAAAGTCGATTACGTCGGCTCACATTTCAAGAATTATGATTCATACCTTGTTCTGTCGCACTTTAAAGGACACGCGATGGCGGGATTCGGCGGCGCAATCAAGAATCTTTCAATCGGATTTGGAAGCGGAACTTCAACCAAACGTTCTGGAAAATCCTTGATTCATTCGGGCGGAAGAAGCACGGACAACAGTTTTTGGGGAACATATACAGATGGACGAAAAAATCAGGATTTGTTCACCGAAAGCATGGCGGAAGCGGCGAAAGGCGTTTGTGACTACATGGGCAACGAAAAGGGAATAGCATTTGTGAACGTTATGAACCGCATTTCAATTGACTGCGACTGCGACGGACATCCGCACGAGCCGGAAATGAAGGACATCGGAATTCTTGCCTCAACAGACCCGCTTGCAATTGACCAGGCTGCAATCGATATGATTTACACTTACAAGAATAAAGATGGGGATTCTGCAAAGTCTTTGATAAACAGAATTGAGCAGCGCAACGGACGGCACGCACTGGAGCACGCCGCAGAAATCGGACTTGGAAAAGGTACAAGAAACTACCGCCTTGTTGAGATAAAATAGCGGTTTGTCATTGTCGGACTTGTTCCGGCAATCTCTTGTAAATCAGAGATTCCCTTGTCAAGCAAGGGAATGACACAATACATTGAGATTTAGTAATAAATATAGAAGAAAATGTTAGAAATCATTCAGCGTGAAGCGGTTTACCTTTGGTATTATTTTGACTTGCAGCTGCGGCAGATTTTCTGGTACTGGGTGCTTGGAATGTTGATTGGCTCTGCGGTGTCGGTTTTCGCAAAAAACTACATTCACCGGGCGGCGGAGATTTTGGGCGAAAAAGTTCCGGGAATCGCGGGAATTGTATTCGCTTCTCTTTTAGGAGTTGCAAGCCCGCTTTGCATGTACGGAACAATTCCAATCTGCGCGGCTTTTTCACGCAAGGGAATAAAGGACGATTTTCTTGCCGCGTTTATGATGAGCTCGATTCTTCTGAATCCTCAGCTGATTATCTATTCGACGGCGCTTGGACGGACAATGCTTTTTGTGCGGATTGCAGGCTGCTTTTTGATGGGAATTGTTGCAGGGCTTCTTGTGCGTGTTTTCTACTGCAAAAAGGACGGCAAATCTTACTTTGATTTTTCATCATTTGACGGGCCGCGCAACCGCGACACAGACCCGAACATTTTCTTTAGGCTTGTAAAAAATCTTGGGCGGAATGTAAAGGCGACTTGCCCGATGTTTTTGCTTGGAATTGTGCTTTCAGCGGTTTTTCAGCGTTATGTTCCGGCGGATGCGATGGCGAAAGTTTTCGGCAAGGGAAACGAGGCGTTCGGCGTTCTTATGACGGCGACCGTTGGAATTCCGCTTTACGTTTGCGGCGGCGGCACGATTCCGCTTTTGCAGCAGTGGCTCAGCGAAGGAATGAGCGCGGGAAGCGCGGCGGCTTTTATGCTCACAGGTCCTTCAACAAAAATCACGAATCTTGGCGCGCTTAAAATTGCTCTCGGAGCAAAACATTTTTTCTTCTATATAATATACGTGATTCTGTTTTCATTTTTGACAGGATTTGTTGTGAATCTGATTTTGTAAATGCCGATAAAGGACAAGGAAAGATAAAATATGGCTGAAGAAATTCACGAAAAACTTGAAAATCTTAAAAGTTATCTTCGTTCGCTTGGAAGCGTGATGGTCGCGTTTTCCAGCGGAGTTGACTCGACATTTTTGCTGAAAGTTGCGCACGATGTTCTTGGCGAAAATGCGGTTGCTGTTACGGCGAAATCCTGCAGCTTTCCAAAGCGCGAGGCAGATGAGGCGGAAGAATTTTGCACCCGTGAAGGAATCCGTCATTTTATTGTGGATTCTGAAGAGCTTGATATTCCGGAATTCCGCCACAATCCGAAGAACCGCTGCTATCTCTGCAAGAAGGAGCTTTTTACAAAAATCATCTCGCTTGCAAAAGAAAATAAAATCGCTTTTGTCTGCGAGGGAAGCAACCTGGACGACAACGGAGACTACAGGCCGGGATTGCAGGCAGTCGCGGAACTTGGCGTAAAAAGTCCGCTGCGTCATTGCAGTTTGTACAAGGCAGAAATCCGCGCGCTTTCAAAGGAAATGAATCTTCCGACTTGGAAAAAGCAGTCGTTCGCGTGCCTTTCCTCGCGTTTTCCTTATGGCGAAGAAATCAGCGAGAAAAAACTTTCAATGGTTGACAAGGCGGAACAGTTTCTGCTCGACAAGGGATTTGGTCAGCTTAGGGTAAGAATCCACGGTGAAAATCTTGCAAGAATCGAAGTTACACCTGCGGAAATGGAAAAGGCTTTTTCGCTCCGGGAAGAAATTGTGGACGCGTTGAAAAGCTTCGGATTTTTGTACGTTTCGCTTGACTTGCAGGGCTACAGAACCGGCTCGATGAACGAGGTTTTAAAATGAAAGATTCTTTTTGCGACTTGGGATTTGCAAAGCTCGACACAGGACGCAAGGAGCGCACTGGATTCAGCGAGGTTGTTTTTTGCCAAGGAAAGGATGACGGATTTTTAAGAGATATTTTTGCAAGACTTTTTGAGGCGAACGGCGAAGTCCTTGGAACTCGTGCCACGCAAAAGCAGTTTGAGATTGTAAAGGAAATTCTTCCGCAGGCAACTTACGACAGCGTTTCAAGAATCATAAAAGTTCAGGGCGAAAAGAAAAATCCTGCTGGAAACATTGCGGTTTGTACGGCAGGAACTGCGGACATTCCTGTTGCAGAGGAGGCTGCCCAGACTGCGGAATTTTTTTGCTCGCGGGTGGAGCGTATTTTTGACGTTGGCGTTGCCGGAATCCACAGGCTTCTTTCCCAGACTGAAAAACTTGAAAAGGCGAATGTTGTTGTCGCGGTTGCAGGAATGGAAGGCGCGCTTGCAAGCGTTGTTGGCGGATTGGTGAGCGTTCCTGTTATTGCAGTTCCGACTTCGGTTGGCTACGGTGCGAACTTGGGCGGACTTTCGGCTCTTTTGTCGATGATAAATTCCTGCGCGAACGGAATCAGTGTTGTGAACATAGATAACGGCTACGGCGCGGGCTACATTGCAACGCAGATAAACCGTCTTGCAGTCGGCGGAAGTGTAAAAAATCAGGCAGGTGAAAAATGAGCGATTTGTATCTTGAATGTAACTATGGAATTTCGGGCGATATGGCGGTTGCGGCTTTGCTTGATGTGGGCGCGGACAGAACGGCACTTGAAAAAGCGTTGGCGAGCATTCCAGCAAAAGGATTTAAAACTGAAATAAAGCGCGTGGAAAAAAACGGCGTTTCCTGCCTTGACTTCAATGTGATTTTGGATTCGGAACACGAAAACCATGACCACGACATGAACTATCTTTTTGGGCATGAGTACGCGGAAGATGAAGAACTCGGGCATTGCCACGAGCATTGCGAAAATACGCACGGACATTTCCATCATCATTCTGAATCAGAAGAACATTCTCACGCGGCTCAGCATGAAAGTCATCATCACGGAGAACAAGTTCACGGACACGAGCATCGGAATCTGCATGACGTTCTTGAAATAATCGATAGGACGGAAATGACAGAAAACGCGCGGAAACTTGTGCATAAAATTTTTGAGATAATCGCAAAGGCGGAAAGCAAGGCTCATTCAAAGCCGGTTGAGGACGTTCATTTTCACGAGGTTGGCGCGATTGATTCAATTGTTGACGTGATTGCGCTTTCGGTCTGTTTTGAAAGCCTTCACGTTGAAAAAGTTTTTGTTCCGTTTTTGTGCGAGGGAACGGGAACTGTCCGCTGTCAGCACGGAATTCTTCCTATTCCGGTTCCGGCGGTCGCGAATATTGTTCAGGATTTTTCTATTCCGCTAAAAATAACCGGGGAGCGCGGAGAATTTGTTACTCCGACTGGAGCGGCTTTTGTGGCTGCGGTTGCAACGGATTTCACCTTGCCGAAAAATTTTGTGCTTAAAAAAATCGGGATGGGAGCCGGAAAACGAAATTACGGCGTTCCGAATATTGTGCGTGCAATGCTTGTTGAAACGGAAAAAAGCAATTCTGAAAATCAGACTTCATCCGCTTTGCACGATAAGATTATAAAACTTGAAACGAACATTGACGATTCAACCAGCGAGACTTTGGGCTTTGTGATGGAAGAACTTTTTGCGTCAGGCGCGCTCGACGTTCAGTATCTTCCGTGCTTTATGAAAAAGAACCGCCCGGCGTGGCTCTTGGTTGTGCTTTGCAAAGCTGAAGATGCGGCGAAAATGGAAAAAATAATTTTTACGCACACAACAACAATCGGAATCAGAAGGGCAGAAATGGAACGCACTTGCCTTGCACGTTCGGTGTGTTCTGTGGAAGTTTTTGGCGAAAGCGCGGATGTGAAAGTTGTGGACGTGTACGGCGAAAAACGTTTTTACCCGGAATACGAAAGCGTTTCGCGGATTGCACGAAAGACAAAAAAGCCGTTTGGCGAAGTCTACAATAAAATCGTGAGTGAGTGCGAGAAATAAACTGTCTGTTTTCATTCTTGTTGTGCTGTCATTCCCTTGCTTGACAAGGGAATCTGTAAAAAATCAGATTGTTCTGAAAACTCGGTCAGGAATCTGTTATGACTTTGTAGTAGATTATCGGGTCAAGCCCGATAATGACATAAATTTTTTTGGAGGAATAACAAAAACTTTGCCTAAGATAGCGTCAAAGTTTTTGTTTACAAGTTTGCGTTGCAAACTTTCTATATCAACTGTTGTTTCCGCTGGAAACTTGCGTTGCGAGTTCACTGCGTTGCGAAACAACTAAAAACTCAAATCGAAAATTGAAATTTTCTCATTGAGTTTTTTGGAGGAAATTATGGCATGTTTTACTGTTCCATTG
This sequence comes from uncultured Treponema sp., assembly GCF_934725225.1. Lineage (NCBI taxonomy): Bacteria > Pseudomonadati > Spirochaetota > Spirochaetia > Treponematales > Treponemataceae > Treponema > uncultured Treponema sp. The sequence continues at coordinate 374,373 of NZ_CAKVAM010000003.1, read as the reverse complement.
GCGGAGGCTGTTGTTCTTACAGTCGCAAAGAAAATTGTTTTCAGGCACAATGTGGATTCTGTCATCAAAGAGGCGGATGAGGTTGTGGCGGCGAAAAATCACAAAATCGCTGTGCTTAAAGAAAAACTCGGAATCCTTGAAAAAATGCTTTACGGCGGAAGTTTCCTGCTTGCAGTCGAGCATTTGTATCACGGAGAAATCAGCCTTGTTCCGCCTTTCCTTACGGCGATGAAAAATTCGGCTGAAATTCCTGAAATGCTGCGCGAAATGACGACGGTCGGAGTCGGAATGGCTCTGCTTACAACTGCGGTCTGGGCGGCTGGAATCGGAATTGCGGCATTGGTAAAAAGTCTGAAGAAAAAATCTTCTGCGCTTAAACTTTCAGGAGCGATCGCCTGATGTGCCTGATAATTACAGTTGCCGTGGCGATTGTGTTTTCCGTGCTGTTTTTCGTTTCAAAAAAAACTGGCGGCGCGGAAAAATCACACGGTTATGGCATAAGAAAATTCAGCCAGCCTCTTTTTACAACAATGCTCGCTTTTTGGGCGGCGGCGATAATGTGGAGCGTTGACGGAATTGCGAATGTCGCCGGCGGAGAGCCGTTTCTTGACCTAAGCAAAGAGGACGCTCTTCTCGGTGTGATTGTCGCCTTGTGCGGAATCGTGCTTTTTGCCGTACTTGCACTGCGGAATAAAAAAATCTCAAGGAAGCAAAGTAAAAACTGCTGAAAATGACAGTCGAGTTTACCGAAAATCCATTTCGAAATAAACCAAGGCTAGACAGAAAAATCGTACTGAGTACGAAACTTGCTTTCTTCAAAATCAGCAATCGTGCTCAGTACGAAAATCGGTTTTTCAAATTTCTTGATTCGTATTCGCTACGATTGCTGGCTTTATGTTAAAACGCAAATCGAACTGAATACGAATGTCGTTTTTCGCAATTTTCTTGAATCGTACTCAATACGATTGCTGGTTTTTCAAATTCCGCAAATCGTATTCAGTACGAACTGCGGACTCATCTTTTTTTGAGTGACTAAAACTTGTGTTTTCAGCCCTCTTGCATCGGACTGTTTTGTTTTGCAGGCACTGCAATTCCTAATGGAAAAAAACTGTTTGCAAACTGTATTTCCCAATAGAAAAAACAGCAGTTTTATGCTATACAATAATCATGCTCGCAGTTGCAGAAAAAATTGAGACAGAACGAAAAATTCACGCTGTTGAAACTTCTGAAATCCACAAAAAAGATTTCGGGCAGTATTTTACGCCTTATGCAATCGCGGAATTTATGGCTTCTCTTTTTCCTGCAACAAATGACGATTTGAATATTTTAGACCCCGGCGCGGGAATCGGAATTCTTTCATGCGCGTTTCTAAATAGAATTCAAAAAGAAAACTGGAAAAATCCTTCTATAAAACTTTCCGCTTACGACATCGATATAGAAGTTCTTGGAAAGCTAACACAAAATCTGATTGAGCAAAAAAAGAATTTTACTGATTTTGATTTTAAGGTTTACAATGCGGATTTCTTGGAAAAAACTTCGTTTGAATATTCCTTTGGAAAAAACGAAGAATTTACACACATCATAATGAATCCGCCATACAAGAAAATTCTTTCAAAATCTTCCGCGAGGGAATTTTGCCGCTGTTTTGGACTTGAGACAGTCAATTTGTATTCCGCTTTTGTGGGAGCTGCAATCGCGCAGCTAAAAGATAAAGGTAATCTTGTTGCGATAATTCCGCGGAGTTTCTGCAACGGACTTTACTATAAACCTTTCCGCGAATTCATATTGAAAAACTGTTCAATAAGACAGATTCATCTTTTTGAATCAAGAAAAGACGCTTTCAAGGATGAATCGGTTCTGCAGGAAAACATAATTATTCTGCTTCAAAAAGGAACTCCTCAGCGTGATGTGAAAATCTCGTATTCAAATGGCGCAGATTTTGAGAATCTGACCGAAAAATATTACGATTTTAAGGAAATCGTGAATCCGTTTGATAAAGAAAAATACATAAACATTCCGCTTCCGTCATTTTTGTCATCTTCGGCAGCTGAGAACTTTTTTGACTGCGCATTTGTTTCCTTAAAAGAAACTGGAGTTTCAGTTTCCACAGGGGCGGTTGTTGATTTCCGTGCAAAGAATTTTATCAGAAAAGCTCCTGATGAAAATTCCGTTCCGCTGCTTTATCCGGTGCATTTCAGAAATTACAGAACGGACTGGCCGAAAGAATCTAAAAAGCCGAACGCGATTATTTTTGCAGAAGAAACGGAATCGATGTTTGTTCCGACTGGAAACTATGTTGTTGTAAAAAGATTTTCAACAAAAGAAGAGAAAAAAAGAATTGTCGCCTCGCTGGTAACAGCCGATGATATTCACACTTCAAGTTTCGCATTTGAAAATCACTTGAATGTCTTTCACTTTGATAAAAAAGGTCTGCAGAAAGAAGTTGCATTAGGTCTTGTTGCCTGGCTTAACACGACATTTTTTGATGAGCAGTTCCGGAAATTCAGCGGGCATACGCAGGTGAACGCAACGGATTTAAGGAATTTGCCTTTTCCCTCAAAAGAAAAACTGATTGAGCTTGGAAAAAAGCTTGAAAAATATGACGGCTGGAATCAGGAGCTTTTTGATTCGATAGCAACGGAGTGTCTTAATGAAAAATCTGCAGCAGCAAATTTCTGAAAAAATAGAGCAGGCGACTGATATTCTGGAAAAATTCGGGATGCCGTCGGCTCAGCTTAACGACAGAACCGCATATTGCCTGCTTGCGCTTTTAAATGTTACGCCTGAAAAAAGCTGGGAGAATATTGAAAATCCTCTGATTGGAATAACTCCTATGATGGACTTTACAAAGATAAATTACCAGAAAGAATATGCTCCGAATTCAAGGGAGACTTTCAGAAGATTCAGTGTTCATCAGCTGGTTCAGGCTGGAATCGTTTTGTATAATCCTGATGACTCTTCGCGCCCTGTCAACAGTCCGAAAGCCGTCTATCAGATTTCACCCGTCGCATTTGATGTGATAAAAACTTATGGAACAAAGGATTTTGAGACGAAGATTCAGGACTTCTTGAAAAATCAGGAATCGCTTTCAAAACAATATGCCCATGAACGGGAAATGAATATGGTTTCCGTAAAAATTAAGGATGAGCACTCAATTCAGATTTCTCCAGGAAAACACAGCGAGCTTATAAAAGATATTATTGAGCAGCTTGCGCCTAGATTCCTTCCGAACAGCACGTTGGTTTATATCGGCGACACTGGCGAGAAATGGGGATATTACGACCAAGAGATTGCAGGAAATTTACTGTTCAATGTTCTTGAGCATGGAAAAATGCCGGATGTGATTCTTTATGTTGAGGATAAAAAGTGGCTTGTTCTTGTTGAATCCGTAACCTCTCACGGACCTGTTGACAGCAAGAGATATATCGAGCTGAAAGACTTGTTTTCAAACGTGAATGCGGACTTGGTCTTTATTTCAGCTTTTCCTGACAGAAGCACATTCGTAAGATTCGCGCACGACATAGCTTGGGAAACAGAAGCATGGATTGCCGATAATCCTGACCACATGATTCATTTTAACGGCGATAAATTCATCGGTCCGCATAAGTGATTTTTTCTCTTTATTCCCCGTAAATCGCGCGGATCTGCGAGAATGCCGCGGCGAGCTGGTTCTCGTTCTTTTTCAGGCAGACGCACCAGTAGGTTACGTTCACTTCCGGGTCGGTTATTGGAACTCGGACTTTATTTTGCGGCAGTGTCCATCTTTCATCGGAAAATTTTGTTGCGAAAGACGGCAAGTCTGCTACTTCCACGAGTTTTTTGAACGCGGAATATTTCTGCTGGTCAAAGAATTCAACGTTTGGAATCAGGCGCTTTGTTGTTCTGTACCAGAATCCGATTTTGCTATAGATGAAGATTTTTTCCCCGGCAAGGTCTTTCAGGCTGATTTCTTTTCTGCCCGCAAGCCTGTGGTTTTTCGGCATGACGAATGAAAGGTTTTCCTCGAACAGTTTTACCGCCGCGTATTTTTCCGTGTTCTTTGGAGGAGCGAGCGTTACAATCAGCTTTGATTTTCCGCTGTCGAGCATTTTGTAAAGTTCCTTTTCGCTGTCCTTTAGCTCGTGCTTTATTGTCATTCCCAGAAACTGCTGCGAAAGAATTGGCGTGAGCTCTGAAATCGGCATTGGCGCAATCGAGGCGAAACTGAAAATTCTGTGCGTCTGCTCGTATTCTTTCACCTTCTTCTCAAAAACAGCTTCCGCCTCAATGACTTTCTGCGCGTACTCGGCGGCAATTTTTCCGTTCTCGTTCAGGACGATTCTGTTTTTTCCGCGCTCAAAAAGCTGGACTCCCAAATCATCCTCAAGTTTTTTCATGGAGCGGCTCAACGCCGGCTGCGACACATTCATCTTTTCCGCCACCGCCGTAAGAGTTCCGTACTTTGGAAAAGCGGCAAGCTCATTCAAAACGTAGAGTTCTATCATAGTTTGAAAATATCACAGATTTTTGATTTTTGCCATAAGAAAAAGTTATGCTGACCAAAAAAACATTATATTTTAAATATTTTTCCGCCTGATTTATATTCTTTTTTAGAAAGCGTTAGGGATTGTAGTGGCGGCGAAGCCGTTGCGGAACGGAGCAGGGCGAAGTGAAGCAATGGAGTGCGGTTAGCACGCAACCACGAAAAGCCCGACCCGAGCGGTTGTTGAGCTTGTCGAAACAAAGCAAGGGGAACGCCCTGAAAATTTGAAATCAAAACAAACAACGGAGGAAACTATGAAAAAGATTCTTTTTACGGCGGCTGCGGTGGCTTTGATGGCGGGCTTTGCGTTTGCTTCTCCTAATGCAAAACCGCTTAGCATCAAAAAGCAGGGAATTTTCAACTCGGGCGGAACGGTTACAGAGCCGGTTCCGGGAAAATACGACGAGACGACAAACTGGCTTTCCAAGACACGCGAGGGAAACACGGCTCACGTTGACCATGCGAACGTTCTTTATCAGGTTCCGGCTAAGGAAAAGGCAAGCCCGGTTGTGTTTCTGCACGGCTACGGACAAAGCAGAATGGGCTGGATGACAACTCCCGACGGGCGCGAGGGCTGGAGCGACATTGCTTTGCGGAACGGACGGGCTGTTTTTCTTGTTGACCAGCCGCGGCGTGGGGAAGCCGGAAGCACTTCCGTTATGTCAAGCGGATTCATCGACACTTTTGCGGACAGGACGAACGAATATCTTCCGGGTGATCAGGCCTGGTATACTCACTTTAGAATCGGGCGTGTTGCTCCGGGACGCTACGACGGGAGCCAGTTTCCGGAAGGAGACGAGGCGCAGAACCAGTTTTTCCGCCAGATGACGCCGAACACAGGCGCGTATGATGAAAAGCTCTTCGGCGAGGCGTTGAGCGAAGTCCTTTCCGACAGCGCGAAAATCACCGGAAGAAAGGCGGTCTACGTTACACATTCACAGGGCGGAAGAGTCGGATGGCAGACGGACGTTCAGAACATGGCGGCTCTGATTGCAGTTGAGCCGGGCGGAACTCCGGCGATAGGCTCTGCGGAATACAAGAAATTCCTTGAGGCGAAGATTCCGATGGTAGTGATTTTCGGCGACTACATCGACAACGGGCCTAGCGACATTCATTCAACCGTGTTCTGGAAAAACGTTCGCGATCAGGCGCTTGACTTTGCCGAGCATTACCGTGCTGACGGCGGCGACGCGGAAGTCTGGAACTTGCCAAAAATGGGAATCACAGGAAACAGCCACTTTATGTTTCAGGAAAAAAACAACAAGCAGATTGCCGGCCTGATTGAAAACTGGCTCAAAGCGCGGAAGCTGTAGAGACTTGGAAAAATTGAACTGCCCTGTGAAATCTTATGGGGCAGTTTTTTATTTGGGCGTTCCCCTCGCTCCGTGCAAGCACTCCGTTCGGGTCGGGCTTTTCGCACTTCGCCGTCTAACCGCGGCTCATTCCTTCACTTCGTTTCGGAACTGCTCCGCAGATGCTACAATCCCTAACGCAAAAAGTCTGATCAATATTTAAATTTTTGTAAAAATTCTTTTGGAGTAATGGCTTTGACAGGAGAAATTTTATAGTCCTGAATATTTCTTGTGATGATGATTTTCGCCCCTGCGTTTTTCGCGCAGAAAGCCTGAACCGCATCTTCAAAATCTGCCATCGGCGAGCTGAACGCCTGTTTTATCTGCTTTTTTGTTACAGAAAGAATTTTAAAGCTTGCGAAAAAATTTTCTACGATACTTTTTTGTTGCGCTGAATCCTGAAAAATTTTTCTTGTTATGTATACGGTGTCGGCGACTGTCTGGGCAGATACACAAGGCTGATGTTTTTCAAATACTGTCTGCAATGCGTTGAAAGAATCCTCAAAAAAATCTTTTCTTTTGTTCAGTACATCGATTATTACATTTGTGTCAATCAGGATTTTCATTTTTCTAATTTCCGAGTAGCAAGGATTTTTTCAGTATCGGTTTCGCTTGGAATCAGACCTACTGCGGCATTTAGAGAATCAAGCTTTTTTTGAATTCTTCGGGAAACTTTTTTCTGCTTTTTCTGAGGCAAGACCTTTAGTCCGTATCGTGAAGCCGTGTCTTTGAATTTTGCCGGATTTTCAAAAAAGTCAGAATATGAAACGACAATCATTTTTTCCTCCTATGATAACTTTTAAAATAAATATAGCACAGAAAAGCGGAATTTTCCATAAAGAAAGATGTGCACGGATTTTCTTCACTATAACAAAAACTTATGCTCAGCAAAAAAACATTATATTTTAAATATTTTTCTGTGTGATTTATATTCTTTTTTAGAAAACGTTAGGCTATGGAGCACCTGCGAAGCAGTCCACTGGAGCGAACGAAGTGAGTGAAGCGGATGAGCGGTTAGCGAAGTGCGGAACAGCCGACGGTCGCGGCGGTTGAGCTTGTCGAAACCGTAACGACTGGAACGTCCTTAATAAAATTTTTCGGAGGTACACATGAAAAAATCACTTTTGAATGTTGCGGTTTTTACTGCGGCAGTTATCGGCACAGCGGGTTTTTCTGCCTGCATCACAACAAAATCAGCGGAAACAAGAAATAAGGAGGTTGCTATGAAAAGTTTTAATGGAAATCCGTGGGAATTGGTTTATGACGGAGCGATTACGGAAAATGTCAAGGGCAAGGTGAATATCCGCCCGGTTACTTACGATTTGAACGGAATTGCGATTTCGGCGAATCTTTATCTTCCGGCGGACTATGACGAATCTGACTCAAAGAAATATCCTGCACTTACGGTTGCCCATCCGAACGGCGGAAGCAAGGAGCAGGTCGCGGGATTGTACGCTCAGAAGCTTGCCGAGGCTGGCTATATCACGATTGCGGCTGACGCGAGCTATCAGGGGGCAAGCGGCGGTGAGCCACGGCTTCGCGACTGGCCTGCGAACAGAATCAACGATGTTAGCGGAATGGTTGACTATCTTGTTCAGCTTCCGAAGGTTGACAGCGCAAGAATCGGCTCTCTTGGAATCTGCGGTGGCGGCGGCTACACGCTTGCTGCAAGCCAGACAGACAAGAGAATCCGCGCGGTTGCGACTCTTTCAATGTTCAATTCAGGCCGCGTAAGAAGAAACGGTTTTGGCGACAAGCAGATTGCCACGGTTCAGGAGCGTCTTTTGAGGGCAAGCAACGCGCGCAACGAGGAGCTTAAGGGCAACGTTCTTTATGAAGGTTTTTTGCCGCCTCACAAGGACGACGACGAGCTTCGCAAGATTATGGAAAGCCAGCCGGAGGGTCTCTACAAGGACGGAATCGACTACTACGGACTTTCTTACCGCCATCCGCGCGCAACCGGAAGCTACACGACTGAATCTTTCATCAAGCTGATGGCGTTCGACGTTGAGGACAGAATGGACTTGATAAACCAGCCGCTTTTGATGATTGCAGGCTCTGCCGCCGACACGCTTTATATGTCAGAGGACGCTTTCAAAAAGGCGAGCGGAACAGCTGACAAGGAGCTTTACCTGATTGACGGCGCATCCCACATCAAGACTTACTGGAAGAGTGAATACGTTGCCGAAGCGACAAACAAGCTTTCAGAATTCTTCGGAAAAAGATTGTAGAAAGAGAAATAGGCGGGCTTTGGCATTCCGCCTGCAGGATTAAATAAAAGCATTGACTATTCTACAGTAATAATCTGATTTATTAAAAAATAAAGTTCTTTCTGCCGAAAAATTAAAAGTAAGTATATATTAAAGACTTTTGCTTTTTGGTGGGAGGGATTTATGTCCGAAAAATACAGCGTACACGATTACACCGTTGAACAGATTTTAAATTTTATTAAATCAAATGAAATTGCAATTCCTGAAATTCAGCGTCCATTTGTATGGAAGGGGAAGCAGGTTCGTGATTTAGTTGATTCTCTTTATAAAGGATATCCAACCGGTTATCTGATTATTTCAAAAAGTCCGGATCTTAAACTTAAAGATGGGTCGCTTTCGATTGGAAAGAAAATTATGATTGATGGTCAGCAGCGTGTAACTGCTATGATGACAGCTTTAAGCGGACTTGAAGTTTTTAATGCTGATTTTGAAAAGAAGCATATTGCGATTGCATATAATCCTTTTGCAAAAAATGATGAAGATTGTTTTGCTGTTCAGGATAATGCCATATTGAAAAATAAAAAATGGATTCCAGATGTTTCTGTAATTTTTCAAAGTGGATTTAGTTCTTTCAAATTCGTAAAAAATTACTGCGAAGCAAATCCTGAAGTTGATGTAGAAGATTTTGATAGACAGGTAAGCCAGCTGCTAGATATTAAAAACCGCAAACTTGGTGTAATTGAGCTTTTTGATAAAGAACTTAGTATTGATGAAGTTACTGAAATTTTTATTCGCATCAATAGCCAAGGAACAAAACTTAATCAAGCAGACTTTGCCATGAGTCGTATTGCTGCAAATGAAACCTATGGTGGCAATATGCTCCGTAAAGCTATAGATTACTTTAGTCATCTTGCAGTTGATCCAAAATGGTATCCTGAAATGACTAAAGATGAGGCTTTTGCAAAAACAGATTACGCTGCAAAACTAAAGTGGCTTAAAGACGATAACGAAGATATTTATGATCCTGACTACAGCGATATGCTTCGAGTTGCTTTTATGTCTCAATATCCTCGTGGAAAAATGAAAGATCTTGTAAGTCTTTTGCAGGGACGTGATTTTGAAACAAAAGACTTTAAGGAAGCAATTGCCGAAGAAACTTTCAAAAAACTTTCTATAGGTGTTCTTGATTACATGAACGCATACAACTTTAAGCAATTCATTCTTGCAATCAAAGATGCAGGCTTTATAGTAAAAAAACTGATTACTTCAGGTATTACTTTAGATTTTGCTTATACCTTGTATCTTCGTCTTTTGAATGATTCTTCAATCGATAAAACAAAAGTAAAGAATTATGTTCAGCGTTGGTACGCAATGAGCACACTTACAGGTCGTTACATTGCCTCTCCTGAATCTGCTATGGATCAGGATTTACGCCGGATCAAAGAAAAAGGATTTTTACCATGGTTTTATGAAGTTGAAAAGACGCTTGGAGATACATTCTGGAATGTAGAACTTGTTCAGAATCTTGAAACCTCATCTGTAAATAGTCCGGCTCTCTGTGTATTCTGGGCTGCCTGTTGCCGTGAAGGAAGCGATTCCCTTTTTAACGAAGGTTCAAAATTTGCAAATCTCATTACTACTATGGGCGATGTTCATCATATCTTCCCAAAACAGTATTTGATTGATAATGGTATAAAAGATAAATCAAAATACAACCAGGTAGCAAACTTTACTTATCTTGATACTACAACAAATATTGCAGTTGGAAAAGACGAACCGTGTCAGTATTTTACAAAAGTTTGGGAACAATGCAAAACAGGTGAGTATCGCATTGGTAATTTAAAAACGGAAGATGCTATTAGGAAAAATCTTGCAGATAACTGTATTCCTGAAGAAATCCAAAACTTGACTTATGAGAACTATGAAGATTTCTTAAGACAGAGACGAAAACTGATGGCTAAGAAAATCAGAGAATATTATGAGAAACTGTAAATAGGTGAGTGTAATGCAGAAAGAACAAAACCCATTTGAAATAGACTTTGATTCATACATTCTCCAGTCAGAACCTTCCAAACAGGAAAGGGGTAAACTCTGGCAGACAGCAATCGGTTTGCAGCAGGTAGACGGACTTACTCCATCAAAATACTTGTACGAAACTGCTAAACGCAATATTGATGGCGACATCACAATTGAAGAAGCAAAGAAGCTTATACTCTCATATTACGAGTCAAAAGTTTGTAGAGAAGAAATTAACGAAGATGAAAAAGAAGCGGATCAGGTTTCTGTCCGCATTTGTGAGATTTTATCTGAAAAAACTTTTAGCTTTACTCCGAATTTGCTTCTTTCTATTCATAGTCGTCTGTTCAGTGATGTTTTTTATAAAGTAAAAGCCGGAAGTTTTAGGGACTACAATATCTCCAAAAAAGAATGGGTTTTGGATGGAGATTCTGTTCTGTATGCCAATGCTGACATGATTCGACAGACTCTTGATTACGATTTTAATCAGGAAAAATCTTTTGATTATTCAAAAGTTTCAAAGATAGACGCTGTAAAACATCTTACAAGATTTGTTGCAAATATCTGGCAGATTCATCCTTTTGGAGAAGGCAATACAAGGACAACTGCTGTTTTTACTATCAAATATTTGAACTCGCTTGGTTTTAAAGTAAATAATGAGCCTTTCGAAAAAAACAGCTGGTATTTCCGTAATGCCTTGGTTCGTGCAAATTACACAAACATAACCAAAGGCATTTATATGAATGCTGAATATCTTGAAAAATTCTTCCGTAATTTATTACTTGGCGAAAGCAACGAGCTTAAAAACAGATATATTCATATTAGATACGCAGAAGAATCAGCGAAAAACATCACTGTAAATATCACACAAAACGTCACTGTAAAACTCACTAAGAATCAGAAAAAAATTCTGGAACTAGTAAAGGAAAATCCTGTAATACTACAGGAAGAGATTGCCGCAAAACTTGGTATTGCAAGAGAAACTGTCAGTCGTAATATGACAAAGCTTCAGACTTTGAATATATTAGAGCATGTTGGAGCTGATAAAAACGGGCGTTGGAAAGTAAAGAATTAGTTCTATTCGATTTCGCCGATTTTAATATTCAAAAGTTCGCGGAAAAAACAATTTTGATTCACTAAAAAGATTAAAATCTCATAATTTTACGCATAAGTAAATGAGTAAAATTATTTAGTTATGCGCGGTTTTGTAATGAAAAATCAAGAAAATAAAAAGATAAAAAACGTCAAATTATAGAAAATCGAATTTTTTCCTTCCCCTCCATAACTAAAACTTATACTGACTAAAAAAACATTGTATTTTAAATATCTTCACGCTTCTGTTATTTTCTTTTTAGAAAACAAACTGGATTTCAGTTTTTATTGGAGGTATCAATGAAGAAAAATATTCTTGCGGCGGCTTTTGCCGGGATTCTTGGACTTTCGCTTGCCGCTTGCTCAAGCACAAAAAATGTTGCGAAAACTGACGTTTCTTCCGGCGGAAAAATCACATCGAAAAACGACTTGACTTTTCCGCTTGGAGACGATGTCAGCGCGCGTTTTTTCGGAACTGTTTATTTCAAGAATCTGATTCAAAAGGATTCGGTTTACAATTTTCCGGTTACGAACAACATAACTTTTGCGCCAGGCTCTCACAGCGGCTGGCACGTTCACGGCGGAATGGAGGTTCTTGTTACCGGCGGACGCGGCTACTATCAGGCGGAAGGCGAGAAAGCGCAGATTATCCAGAAGGGCGACGTTCTCCATATTCCGGCTGGCGTTAAGCACTGGCACGGCGCGACTCCCGACAGCTGGTTTCAGCAGATTGTGATTTACGACGCGGACTGGAAGGCTGAAAGCGGAAAAGATGTTCACGAGGATGTGAGCGCAGAATGGTACGCGAATGTTGACGCAGAAGAATATAATGGAAGAAAGCTTACTTCTGCCGACAGATTCATGTTCGGAAATGGAACTCTTTTAAGCTCGCAGAATTTTTCAGGGCCGGCTTATCTTTCCGATGTGCTTGAAACACCGAACGAGGCAGGCGCGCCCGGAATCCATAACGTTGTGTTCGACGCAGGAACTTACAACGCCTGGCACACCCACGCAGGCGGACAGATTCTGATTGCAACGGACGGAATCGGCTTTCATCAGATTGAAGGCGAGAGCGTTCAAGTAATGCATCCGGGCGATGTTGCGTTCTGCCCTCCTAACGTAAGGCACTGGCACGGTGCGACCGCTAATTCAAGTTTTGCACATCTTGCGGTGAACACAAATCCAGAAAAAACTGGCGTTCAGTGGTTTGAGCGGATTCCAGAGAAGGAATATAAAAAACTTTCAGCTTCCCTTTCTTCCGGCGCAGTCGTAAAAACTGAAAACGGCTTGGTTCGCGGAAGCGTTTCAAACGGAATCTATTCCTTCAAGGGAATTCCTTATACGCAGGTTGAAAAAAGGTTCACTGTCGGAAAGCCGGTTCAAAAGTGGAGCGGAATATTTGACGCGACAAAATACGGTCCGATTGCCATTCAGACAGGCTTCCGCCCGGGAACTGCCGGAACAGACAACATGAGCGAAAATCCGCTGAATCTCAACATTTGGACTCCTTCGGCAGACAGCAAAAAACGCGCGGTAATCGTATGGCTTCACGGCGGCGGATTTATGGCAGGCTCTGCAATCGAGCAGCCTTTCTATGATGGCGAGAATCTTTCAAAAAGAGGCGACGTGGTTGTAGTCAGCGTGAATCACAGGCTCAACGTGCTTGCTCACTTGAATCTTGCTTCTTATTCAGACGAGTACAAATATTCGGGCAATGTCGGAATCTATGACTTGGTTCAGGCTTTGCAGTGGATAAAGGCAAACATTGCAAATTTTGGCGGCGACAAGAATAACGTAACAATTTTTGGAGAAAGCGGCGGCGGAGCAAAAGTCCTTGCGCTTATGGAAAGCCCTTACGCAAACGGACTTTTCAGGCGCGGAATTGTTGAAAGCGGCGCGACCGAGACAATGGGCGTTCTTTGGACTCCAAAGGCGGCGGCTGAGCGCATTACCGAGCTTACACTTGAAAACCTAGGGCTTAAAAAAGACGAATTTGAAAAGCTCCAGAGCGTTCCTTATTCCGACCTTGTTCAGGCTTCTGACAAAGCTCTTGACCAGACAGGAAAAGAATTCAAGATTCCTGCGGCTCTTGGAGAAGGCTATTCTCTTTCATGGGAGCCTTACGTTGACGGCGACTTTATCCCGGACGACATCGCAGGCAAAAACGGATTCCCGAAGAACGGCGAAAAATACTCTCTTCTGATTGGCTCGAACCTGAACGAATGGGAGACAATGCAGAAAATGGGCGACGCTTCATGGAACAGCGGAAGCAAAATCACTATGGGCGCGGACGAGACAAAATCTCATCTTGCCCAAAAATACGGTGAAAAGGCGGATGAAGTTCTTGCGGCTTTTAAGACGGCATATCCTGAAAAGCAGGACTTTGAGGCGGCCTATGTTGACTCGCGCGTAATCAGAATTCCAATGCTAAAGATTATGAGGGCAAAGGCGCGGCAGAAATCCCCGGTGTACTCGTACATCTTCGCTCTGGACAGTCCGCTTTCAGTCCACACTGCGGAAATCCCGTTCGTGTTTGCAAACGCTGACATGGCTCTTGTAAAGACCACGGATTCCTCGGCGGCAAAAAAAGTTCAGGACGAAATGTCTGACGCATGGATTGCCTTCGCAAAAAACGGCGACCCTAGCACTGTTAATCTGAAGTGGGAAGCGTACACAAACGCCGGCGGCGCAACAATGATTTTCGACGAGAACACCCGCCTTGCTCGCAACCACGACAAAAAACTGATTCAGCTCCTAGCCCCTGAATACAGCTGGGAATAGAAGCGGGCGTGAATGCAAAAACATTCGCGTTGAACCATAAAACTGGAGAAATTCAACGACTTTCTCCAGTTTTTTTATTTGGGCGTTCCCCTCGCTCTGTTTCGACAAGCTCAACAACCGCTCGGGTCGGGCTTTTCGGGGTTACGCTATCGCTTCATAAAATAGTAAATGCTAAAAAATTGCTTCAAGTATTCGCAATTTTTCTTGACGCATTTCCTATTTTACAAGCCCCTACAATCCCTAACGTGCGTTCGCGTCGTCTGTTTCACAGACTTTGCTCACTACCGAGTTTTTGCAAGGCAAAAACTCGCGGCAGGTTCATTTCAAAAATACTATGGAAGTTTTGCCAGAAATTGTGTATAGTGGTTTTGAATTAATTTTGGAGGATATTTTGAATAACATTATAACAGCAATCTGCAATTTGGTTGAAAATCCAAAGATAAAACTGATTCGTCAAGGCGACAGAACAAATAGAGCAAACAGTATGGGCGATGCACTTGAAGAATATATAAAAGATGTTTTTGCAGGAACTGTGGATTTTGAGGAAGGACAATCTCGAGCAGTTGCTATTTCTTCAACTTTTTCTTACTTAGGAAATAAAACAAATCCTCCTGACAGTATGCTGAAAGGCGGAAATGCTGGGGATGCAATCGAAGTAAAGAAAATTGAAAATCAAAATGCCGCTTTGGCTCTTAATTCAAGTTATCCAAAATGTAAACTCTATGCAGATAGCCAAATGATAAGCAAAGCCTGCCGTGAATGTGAGCAGTGGACTGTCCGGGATATGATTTATGCGGTTGGCATTGTAAAAGGCGATTATCTGAAATCATTAGCTTTCGTTTATGGCGAAGATTATTGCGCCGAAAAAGAAACTTATGAAAGAATAAAAACAAAAATAAAAGAAGGCGTAGAAACTATTGACGGAATAGAATTTACTAAGACTAAGGAACTAGGACATATAAATAAAGTTGACCCTCTTGGAATAACATATCTCCGGGTTCGCGGTATGTGGGGAATTGAAAATCCGTTCAAAGTTTTCAACTATGTTTATGAGCAGAATTTTTCAAATACTTTTAATTTTATGTGTATTATCAATGATGATAAGTTTAATTCATTTGAAAATATTTCGGAATTATATGAACTAGCAAGAAACAATACAAATCTTGAAATAAGAGATGTAAGAATCAAAAATCCAAACAATCCAGCTGAGTTGAAAGAGGCAAAACTCATAACTTTTTTTGTTGAGGAATCCAGATGAAAGTAATAAGTCTTTTCAGCGGCTGCGGCGGTCTTGATTTGGGATTTGAAAAAGCAGGATTTGAAATTCCGATTGCAAATGAATTTGACTCGTCAATTTGGGCAACTTTTGAAAAAAATCATCCGAAAACAAAACTTATCCGTGGCGACATCAGAAATATAAAAGAAGAGGATTTTCCAGATGAGATTGACGGAATTATCGGAGGTCCGCCTTGTCAGTCTTGGTCAGAAGCCGGTTCTTTACGTGGAATTGACGACCCACGCGGAAAACTTTTTTATGAATATATTAGAATCTTAAAAAACAAAAGACCGAAATTTTTCCTTGCAGAAAATGTGAGCGGAATGTTGGCAAAACGACATTCGGAAGCCGTTCAGAATATTCTTACGCTTTTTAAAGATGCCGGCTATGATGTTTCTTTGACAATGGTGAATGCAAAAGATTACGGCGTTGCTCAGGAGCGAAAACGTGTTTTCTACATCGGATTCAGAAGCGACTTGAATATAAATTTTCAGTTTCCAAGAGGCTCTACAGAAGAAGATGACAAAAAAATCAGTCTCAAGGATATTATCTGGGATTTGAAAGATACCGCTGTTCCTGCTTTGCCTAAAAATCACAGAAATCCGGACGCTATAAACAATAACGAATATTTTACAGGCGCATATTCTCCGATTTTTATGAGCCGAAACCGTGTAAAATCCTGGGATGAGCAGGCTTTTACAGTTCAGGCGAGCGGTCGTCAATGCCAGTTGCATCCGCAGGCTCCTAAAATGCAGAAAGTCGGCTTGAATAAATGCGAGTTTGTAAAAGAAAAAGAAAACCTTTATCGCAGAATGACAGTCCGCGAAGTTGCAAGAGTTCAAGGATTTCCAGACACGTTTCAGTTCATCTATGAAAATGTGGACGACGCATACAAGATGATTGGAAACGCAGTGCCGGTAAACCTTGCCTTTGAAATCGCAACTGCAATAAAAAAGACACTGGAAAATCAAGTTGAATTTGCAACAAATACTAATACTGAAAAAATATTGGTAACTGCATAATGTAGAAAAATAAATGGATACAATTGATAAAGATATATTCTTGGACTTTTTTAATAATGGAGACGGTTATGTCTTTGATTTTTCAACGGATAGATTCAATAATTTTACAAGAGAAAGTATAGGCGAAGAATTATGCCGTAAATATAATTTATCAAAAGGAAAATCTTTGACTAAATATTTTTCAGAATGTTCTGATGAAAAAATCATAAAGTTAAGTACCAATTTGTTAAGGTACTATGAAGCTAAACTTTATGACAATTCAATTTATGGAACAGACAAAAAACATAAGCAATATGAAAAATGTAAATGTCTTTTGGAAAAATATAAAATTAATTCTATTGTGGATATTTCTACAATACAAAATATAAACCGTGGGTATATTATCAGCATAACAAAAAGAGCTAATGAAGATATTCAGAATGGCAATTTTGATAGCGCGATAACAAAAGCTAGAACTCTTATAGAAGAAGTTTTCTGTTTTGCCATTGAAAAACAAAATCAAAAACCAACGGACAGTGGAAATATTATAAAACTCTATACCCAAGTAAAACTTTTATATAATATGCACCAAAATAGAGAAACTGATAAACGGATTAATGATTTACTTTCTGGACTTGATAAAATCATTATGTCTATTTCAGAGATGAGGAATAAAAGCAGTGACTCTCATGGCGTTGGAAATAAACGTATTGCTATAAAAGAACATCATGCGCAATTATTTGTAAATTCGGCGATGACAGTTGCAGACTTTTTGATTTCGGTTGTTAATAATAAAATTTAATTTCACACCCCAAACTGACTTAATTTTTATAAACGGAATGATTCCACAAGCAGAATTTATCTGCTTTCCTGTTGCGGAAAAATTCCGCAGGCTGTCCGCACATAATTTCGATGAACGGAATAATTCCGCGAGGTGAATTTGTCTGCTTTCATGCTGCGGAAAAATTCCGCACGTTGAACTGACGCAATTTCTTCAAACAGAATAATTCCGCAGCGTGAACTGGCGTAATTTTTTCAAACGGAATGATTCCGCGGTCTGTCCGCACGTCATTTCTGACTGCGGAATTTTAAAATCTGCAAAAAAATACAAATCCGACTTGTTCTGTTTATTTTTTCATCTTGCCGTTTTTAGCCTTGCGTTAATATTAGTATTCCCTTATTCTTCTTTGTGAAGAGTTTAATTTTTCCATTCATGGAGGAAACAGACTATCGGGATTGTACATTTTGACTTCCAAGACAGAATGACCAATCAAATTCCAGCCATTCATTTTTTCTAAGGAGGTCAAAATGAATAAGATTATTTCAAAAATCCGTGTCGCAGAACTAGACACGCTTTCTGACGTTCTTGTGCGTCTGTACAAGGACTCTTGTGCCGCGGAAAATGCCGTTTCTAAGGACGCAAACCTTTCGCTTATTATGGCGGAAGCTGAAAAGCTTTCTGCGGACATCACAACGGCTATCAAGAGCGACCGCGTCTCAAGCACGCTTGACGAGGCGGACATTGCGCGCGACGAGATTATCCGGAACTTGGGCGACGCTCTTACAGGCTACGCTGCGATTCCTGTCGCGGCTAAAAAGTCGGCGGCACAGAATCTTCTTGCGGTCTTCGGCAAATACGGAAGGCAGATTACGCAGAAAAACTTTGCCGAGGAGTCTTCTTTGATTGAAAGCATGCTTGAGGACTTCGGAGCGGAATCTCTAAAGGCTGACGTTGCGGCTTTGGACGGAGTTGGCGAGCTTGTTTCAGAGTTGCGGACGGCCCAGGACAGCTTCAACAAGGCGAACGACGACTTTACGAACGCGAGCATGAACAGAGGCGAGAGCGCGACTTCGGTAAAGAAGAGCCTGATTTCCGTGCTGAACGACAAGCTCGTGCCGTATCTTAGCGCGGTTGCCCCTCTTGCGGACTATAAGGACTTTGCCACAAAGTGCGAGGCAGAAATTGCAAAGGCGAACGCGACTGTCTCAAAACGCGGAAAGTGAGTTCAATTTGTAATGCTTAATGAATAATTCGCAATGAGCAATGTGTGGCAGGTAATGTCATCTTAGGGCTTGACCCGGAGAACTGTTGCATAAATGCCATGCGTCATGTTTTTTCAGGCAGCTTCTGCTTTTCGGCAGTGGCTGTTTTTTTTTATTTTCTTTCTCTACTTGTCATAACCAAAATTCATACTGGCTAAAAGAAAGTTGTATTTTAAATATTTTCAAATCCCGGTTATTTTTCTGTTATGGGAATTATGAAAAAATCTTTTCTTTTTGCGTTTTCCTTTCTTGTGGGGATTCCGGCTTTTGCTTCGGACATTGACAGTGGCTTTGTCTTTGTGGAGGGCGGCGAGTTCATCTCTTCTTCCGGCACGAAAAATCCTGATGATTACACTTTTCATGCTGAGACGGTCGCGGATTTTTACATTTCAAGATACGAGATTACGGCGGAGTTTTACAAGCGTGTGACCGGGAAAAATCCTGCCGGAGTTTCGGATATGAGGCGGCCTGTCGAGAATGTTTCGGGGCTTGACTGCATTGAATTCTGCAACGCTTTGAGCCGCATGGAAAATCTTGACGAGTGCTATTATCAGTCGGGCGGAAAATGGGTATGCGATTTTTCAAAGAACGGCTACAGGCTTCCGACTTTGCCTGAATGGGAATATGCGGCGCGCGGCGGAAAAAAGTCGAAAGGCTTCAAGTATTCAGGCTCAAACAACATCGGGGAAGTCGGCTGGTATGACGGAAATTCCGGCGGTCTTTCGCATCCTGTGGGGCAGAAAAAGGCGAATGAGCTTGGACTTTACGACATGAGCGGAAATGTTGGAGAGCGGTGCTGGAATCCGTCTTACAAGGGAAAAAATCCTGCCCATGTGGGGCGCGGCGGCTGCTGGATTTACTGCGAGGGCTACTGCACGCCGGATTACCGTTTTGTTACGACTGCGGATTTTTGCGGCGAAGGGCTTGGGCTTAGGCTTGTTAGAAGCGCGGTGTGAGAGCATAACCAAAACTCATACTGGCTAAAAGAAAGTTGTATTTTAAATATTTTTCTGCCTGGTTTATATTCTAGGCATAAAGAGATTCGGCGGAAATCTTTCAAGAGAGGTCAAGAATGATGAAAAAACTGATTTTTGCTTTTATTGCGGCGGCAGCGCTGTGTTTTTCGGCTTTTGCAAAGTCGCTTGTGGTTTATTTTTCTGTTCCTGAAAGCACAAAAACTTCGGGGCTTACGCGGAACGAGGAGAATAGTCTTGTCGTGGTGGACGAAAAGGCGTTGGGGAATGTTCAGTATGTTGCGGGCCTTATTGCGGAGGAGACCGGCGCGGACATTTTCCGTCTTGAAGCGAAAGACGCATATCCGACTGACCACACTGCGCTTTTGAACCGCGCGGCGCGTGAGCAGCGGGCTAATTCGCGCCCTGAAATCCGCGGAAAGATTTCGGATTTTGAAAGCTACGACACGGTTTTTGTGGGCTATCCGATTTGGAACGCGGATTTGCCGCCTGTCCTGTATTCTTTTTTTGACGGCTACGACTTGAGCGGAAAAAAAGTTGTTCCGTTCACTGTTCACGGCGGAAGCGGACTTGCAGGCACGCCCCGCACAATCGCAAGGCTGGAGCCGAAAGCCGCTGTTGAGCAGAACGCTTTTTCGGAGTCGCGAAACACTGTTGACTCTTGTAAGGAGCGGGTTTCAAATTGGCTAAAAAAAATCGGCGAGAAATGAAATTGATAGATAAATATTCATTGGAGGAAAATATGAAAAAAATTGTTATGGCTGCTGCTGCGGCTTTGAGTGTGTTTTCTGCTTGCGCGGCTGGTTCTGGAAGCGGTTCTAATTTTCAGGCAGGCGGAAAGAACAGCGGAAAAATCCTTGTGGCTTACTATTCCGCGTCTGGAACGACAAAGGCGGTTGCCGAAAAAATCGCGTCTTATCTTGGAGCGGACTTGTTCGAGGTTGTGCCGAAGGACGATTACACTTCCGCAGACCTTGACTGGACAAACAAGAAAAGCCGCGTATGCCGCGAGCATGACACGATTTTTGGCTCAAAGGCGAACGGAACTGCGACCGTAAGCGACCTGAAAAGACTTCCTATCGCGATGAAAGGTAAAATGCCGGATTTAAGCGGATACGAGACTGTTTTTATCGGCGCACCAATATGGTGGGGAATCGACGCCTGGCCTGTAAACGCATTTGTCGAGGGCGCGGATTTTAAAGGAAAAACAGTTGTTCCGTTCTGCACTTCGATGAACTCGGGACTTGGAAGAAGCGATGTTCTTCTTCATGAGCTTGCCGGAGCTGACAACGGAACTTGGCTCGCTGGAAAAAGGTTCGGAACTAGAGCAAGCGAAAGCGAAGTTAGAAGCTGGATTGATTCAATCGGCGTGAAGTGATATTCATATTTCGTTGTTCGGGGCGGGCGGAATTTTGAAAAACAAAATTCGTGAACAAAATCGACTTTTGAATGGAGCTTTTTATGGAAGAAAAATGGGATGAATTGTATTTGGCAGCGAAAAAGGTTTTGAATCCGCGCACGGTTTCTAGGATTATAGAGGCTGGCGGAGTTGCTGCGGCAATAGAGTCCTCTTCGGGAAAAATCTATGTAGGCGTGTGCATTGACTGTGCTTGCACGCTTGGAATCTGCGCTGAAAGAAACGCCATTTTCAACATGATAACAAACGGCGAGAATTCCATTAAAAAAGTTATTGCGATTGATGAAGATGGAAAAGCCATTCCGCCTTGCGGTGCCTGCCGTGAGCTTATGACGCAGCTGATGCCTGACGATTACCAGAATATCGGGGTCATGCTGGATTATGAAAACAAGAAGATTGTAAATCTTGGAGCGCTTACTCCGAACTGGTGGATTTAGCGAAGCGTGCGTTAGGGATTTGCATACCTACGGTTTGCTGCGGGATTTTGCAAGGAGATTGTCGGCTAAAACCCGACAATGACAAGAAAGTCAAGTATAACAGAAACAGCTTTGTTTTATGTCGCAGCCGATGCAGAATACTTTTGCGCTCAGAAGATTTTTCTTGACAATTCTTTTTCACTTCGCTAATATGCAACTGTGTTGCAAAAATCTTATCACACTAAAACTTCGGAATTGATTTCTCAGTTTGTTCAGGAAAGGACGGAAAGCGGTTTTTCTGCGATGGAGCTTCTTGCTTTTCTTTCTGAGCGCGGGGAAAGTGTGAACAAGACGACTGTTTACCGCAACCTTGAAAAGCTTGTTGAAAGCGGGCGGCTCATAAAACGCAAGTCGGCTGTTTCTGACGGCTTTATTTACCAGAGGGCGGAAGAAGACGGACAGTGCGGCGAGCATATTCACTTTCAGTGTGAAAAATGCGGCGCGATGATTCATCTTTCGGACAAGCTTACGGCGGATTACCTGAAATCGGTTTCTGAAAACTTCGGCTTCAAGGTTGATTTTTCTTTGTCGTCACTGAACGGACTTTGCGAAAAATGCAGGACTTTGGAATGAACTCAAGGCTGGATTCAAAATTGAACAGGCTGCGCGCGGTTTTTGCGGCGGTCTTTATCTTGCTTACAGTTTTCTCAGTATTTTTTGCGGCTGCCGAGGCCGGGCACGACTGCTCAGGCGACGCCTGTCCAATCTGCTTTGTGATTCAAGTTGCCGAGCAGAACGCAAAGCTTTTGAGCCTTGCCCTTTGCGCAGCCGGAAGTTTCTTTGCCCGGCGATATTTTGCCTTAAAACTTTCCTTTAAAAATTCATATCAGACTTTTTTCAATAACTCTTTAATTTCTCTAAAGACACGTCTTAACAACTGAAAATTCTCTTTTCATCTTTATGCGCTAGGGATTGTAGGGGCGCGGAGCGTTCCGAAGCGAAGCGAGGAATGAAGCCGAAAGGCGGAACCCCGAAAAGCCCGGTCTGCCTTTAGGCAGAAGCGCCCGTATTATCAAATTTTATTCAAAGAGAAAAAAAATGAAAAAGAAACCAGTTACGCTTATCACGGGCTATCTTGGCTCTGGTAAGACAACTCTGCTGAACGAGATTCTTCGGCAGGAAAAAAGGCGTGTCGCGCTGATTGTAAACGACATGGGAAGCATAAACATTGACGCTGAAATTCTGAAAAAGAACGGAGCGGCGGTTGCCCAAAGCGAAATGTACGAGATGCAGAACGGCTGTATCTGCTGCACTTTGCGCGATGAGTTTCTTGCGCAGGTCGAGAAGATTTCCGAGAAAGATTCCATTGAGACTGTTTTTGTGGAGGCTTCGGGAATAAGCGATCCCGGCGCGATTGCAGCTTCCTTTCTTGCCTATGAGGACGACACTCCGGACACAAATGTTTTTCTTTCGAACATTGTTACGGTTGTTGACGCCGACAGAATTTACCGCGAGTTTTTGACCGACCTTGAGAACTACGAGGAGAACGACCCGAACAATCTTAAGTCGAACGATATTACAACGCTGATTGTTGACCAAATTGAATTCTGCAACGTGATTGTCCTGAACAAGCTTGACTTGCTTGACGATCAGAAGACTGAGCAGGTCATAAAGGTTATCCGGGATTTCCAGCCAAAGGCGAAGATTGTAAAGACGGTGCGCGGAAAAGTTGACATCGAGCAGATTGTGTCCGAGACAAAATTCGACTTTGACATGGTAGATTCCTCTTCGGCAATTCAAAAGGCAATCAACAGTCTTTCCGACACGAACCGCGGATTTGAGGACGAATACGGAATTTCTTCGTTCGCATACGAATGCAGAAAGCCGTTCAGCCAGGAAAAATTCATGGATTTTGTGAACGAAGGCTTTCCAAAAGAAATTATCAGGGCAAAAGGCTATGTCTGGTTCAAGGAGAAGGCGCAGGACGTTCTTCTTTTTGAGCAGGCCGGAAGAAATTCTTCTGTGATGGCGGTTGCATACTGGGTTGCGGCTCTGGACGAGGCCACGCAGAAAGAGTGCCTTGAAAATGACAAGGAGCTGCGTTCATCTTGGGACAAGGATTTTGGCGACAGGATGAATCAGCTTGTGTTTATCGGCAAGGGCTACGACAAGGAAAAAATCATCAGGAAACTGGATTCCTGCCTTGCGTAGTCTTGCAAAATATTTTGGATTTTATTGGAGAAAAAAAATGAAAAAGATAACGAAATTTTTGGCTTTAGGAGCGATGTTTGCCTTTGGAACGGCAGGCGCGTTTTCTGCAGAAAAAAAATCAATTGTCTGCACGACTTTTCCGCAGTACGACTGGTGCCGCGAGATTCTTGGAGACAAGGCGAAAGACTTTGACCTTACGCTTCTTCTTGACAAGGGGACTGACCTTCATTCGTTCCAGCCGAGTTTTTCCGACATCGCGAAAATTTCCGCAAGCGATATGTTCATCTACGTTGGCGGCGAGAGCGACGGCTGGGTTAGCGGAGTTCTAAAGGAAGCGAAGAACAAGAATCTTGTTCCAATCAACATGATGGAAGTTCTTGGCGAGCGCGTAAAGGAAGAGGAAGTTGTGGAAGGAATGCAGGAAACTGAACATAACCACGGCGAAGAAGGCCATCCCCACGACCACGGCAAGGAGGTCTCAACTTTTGAGGACATCGAGGTTAAAAGCAGAAATCTTTCTGACTGGGCAGGCGAATGGCAGTCGGCTTATCCTCTTGCGCTTGACGGAACACTGGACGAGGCTTTTGAGGAAAAGGCTGAATCCGGAAAAATGACAGCCGAAGAATACAAGGCTTACTATCAGAAAGGATACAAAACTGACATCTCAAAAATCAGCATAAAGAAAGACAAAATCGAATTCACCTATGCTGACGGAAGAAAAGTAAGCTCAAAGTACAAAAATGTCGGATTTTACATTCAGAACTGGTCAACAGGAACAAAGGCCGCAATGTACCGTTTTGTCGCAAAAAACAAGAAGTCAGACGCGCCGCTTTTCATTGAATTCAACGACCACATGATTGAGCCAGCAGCTGCGGAGCATTTCCACATCAGAATGAGCAACGAGAGCTTTGACGCGATTGTTGACCCGGAAAATTCTTTCCCGACATTCTTCCCTGCAAGCATGAGCGGCGAGGAAATCTGCGAGCATTTGGCAGGACACGGACACAGCCACGATGAGGACGGAGACGAGCACGGCCATCATCACGAGCATGACGAGGTTGAATACGACGAGCACGTCTGGCTTTCTGTCAAGAATGCAGAAGTTTTGACAAACGCGATTGCTTCCCAGATTGAAAAGCTCGACCCGGAAAACGCTTCTGTTTACGCGGCTAACGCAAAGAACTATGTTGAAAAACTCAACGCTTTGGACAAAAAATATTCTGAAACTGTAGCTTCCTCAAAGTTCAAGACAATTCTTTTTGGCGACAGATTCCCGTTCCGCTATCTTGCTGACGACTACGGCCTTAAATATTATGCGGCTTTTGTCGGATGCAGTGCGGAAAGCGAGGCCAGCTTTGAGACTGTGATTTTCCTTGCAAAGAAGGTTGACGAGCTTGGGCTTGGAAGCGTTCTTACAATCGAAAATTCAAACGGAAAAATCGCGCGCACTGTAATTCAGAACACATCAAAAAAGAACCAGAAAGTTCTGAAGATGGACTCATTGCAGTCTGTGAACCAGAAGGACATAAAGGGCGGAAAAAACTATCTTGGCACAATGACAGAAAACCTTTCCGTTCTGAAAGAAGCCTTGAACTAACAGCTTAGGGATAGAAGCACGGCAAACCTGACGGTTTGCTGACGAGTTTTCTTGTAAAAATTTGGTTGCGGTGGTCATTGAGTTCGTCCGGCCATTGAGCCTGTCGAAATGACCGCTGCAACTTTTTGCGTCGGTTTCGTAAAATAAAACCTGCGCCTCCTTTTTCTTGAAATTTTTTGTCTAAAAATGAGGTTTCTTATGACTAAAAAAACACTTTTTGAGATTTTTGCGGTTGCAGGAATTTTTTGTCTTGCAGGCTGCGCGAAAAAATCTTATGCACAGCCTTTTAAACCGGCTGCAAAAATTTCATCTGCGGAAGAAGAAAAGTTCGACAGAGTTTTTCAGAAAATGTCAGGCAGAGCAAAAGAAGCCATTTGTGTTACAGAAGAAAACAAGGCGGAATTTTTAAAAGACCTTCACGAGATTCTTGAGGAGGAAAAGACATTCCGTGCGGACGGCAAAAGCCTTTTCTTTTTAATTGACAAAAACCACGCCGTGCCTTCCTCCTACGTGCCGAAAGACTTGGTTTCTTTGGAAAAGAACAGCCTCTTTGACCTGAACAAAGCCGGAATGAAAATCCGCCCGGAAGCTTATACCGCTTTGAATGAAATGGCGCAGGCGGCGTTAAATGACGGAATCAGGCTTTTGGTAAGCTCCGCCTACCGCTCTTATTCTTACCAGGAAAATCTTTTTAACCACTACGTAAGCGCGGACGGACTTGAACAAGCTGAACGCGAAAGCGCGCGCCCTGGAACAAGCCAGCATCAGCTTGGAACGGCGGTTGATTTCGGCTCGATTTCTGATGACTTTGACAAGACTCAAATGGGGCAATGGGTCTATAAAAACGCCGCAGATTATGGCTGGTCTCTTTCGTTTCCAAAAGGCTATGAAGATGTTACCGGCTACCGCTGGGAATGCTGGCACTTCCGCTACATAGGAAAAAACGCCTGCCGTTTTCAGCAGAAATGGTTCGGCGGAATCCAGCAGTTCATGCTTGAATTTATAGACTTATGGAAAAACTGCTGAGGAGAAAAAAATGGCGTACATTTCTTGCGAGAATCTTGTGGTCGGATATGACGGAAAGGCAGTTTCGCCGCCGGTGAGTTTTACAGTGGAAAAAGGAAGCTACGTTTGCATTCTTGGCGAAAACGGAAGCGGAAAAACAACCCTTATGAGAACGCTTGTTGGGCTTCAGAAAAAAATCAGCGGAGAATTTTTGTTCGGAGACGGACTTTGCAAAAACGAGACCGGCTATCTTCCGCAGAAACTTTCTGTTAGCGCAGATTTTCCGGCTTCCGTACGCGAGATTGTGCTTTCTGGAACGCTCGGGCAGTTTAAAAACCGGCCTTTTTACGGAAAAGCGCAGAAACTGATTGCGGACGAGCAGATGGAAAAAGTCGGAATCGCTTCCCTTTCGCATAGGCGTTTTACGGAACTTTCAGGCGGACAGCAGCAGAGAACTCTTCTTGCGCGAGCATTGTGCGCCGCAAAAAAACTGATTTTTCTTGACGAGCCTGTTTCTGCGCTTGACCCTGCCGCCGCAAAGGAATTCTACGCCATCTTGGAAAAGCTCAACAATGAAGGGCTTTCCGTTGTAATGGTGAGCCACGATTTGGACTGCCTTGATTACGCATCGCACATTCTTTCGTTCAGAGGCGGAAAAGTTCAGTTTGAAAGCCGCGTGGATTTTTGCAAAAACTCATCGTCTAAAAAAGCAGACATAAAACGCGGCTGAAAAACTGGAAATACTGGAGACTTCGATGGAAATTCTTGAAAAACTTTCTTATTACCTTTCATTTTCGTTTGTTCGCTATGCGCTGATTGTCGGCGTTCTGGTTTCTTTGTGCGCGTCGCTTCTGGGAACTGTTCTTGTCCTTCGCCGCTACTCGCTTATTGGAGACGGACTTTCGCACGCCGCGTTCGGAGCGTATGCGGTTGCCGTTACTATGAAGCTTGTGAGCGACAGCCTTTTTACAATTCCGGTTACGGTTCTTTGCGCGATTTTTCTTCTTTGTATGGACAAAAAAAGGAAAGTGCAGTCTGACTCGCTGATTGCGATGATTTCCGTGGGCGCGCTTGCGTTCGGCTATCTTGTGATGAACGTATTTTCAACTTCGGCGAATGTCTCAGGCGATGTCTGCACAACGCTTTTCGGCTCAACCTCGATTCTCACGCTCACAAAAGGCAAGGTCGCAGTCTCAGTCCTCATTTCCTGCGTTACGATTGCCGCGTTCGTCTTTTTCTACAACAGAATTTTTTCAGCGACTTTTGACCCGGACTTTTTGCGCACGGAAGACAAATTTGCGCCAGCCTACGACATTTTAATTGCCGTGATTACAGCCGTTGTGATTGTGCTTGCGATGAATCTTGTAGGCTCGCTTCTGATAACGGCGATTCTTGTTTTTCCGCCTTTAAGCTCAATGCGCGTTATGAAAAGCTTCAAGTCCACAGTGATTTATTCCGCCGCGCTTGGAGCTTTCTCGTCGTTCCTGGGAATTATGATTTCGATTGTTCTTTCAACGCCGGTTGGAGCCACAATCGTGATAATCGACATAATGATTTTTGTTCTGCATTGCGTTGCCGGGAGGTTTTTATGAAAAAGATTCAGACTGCCGCTTTGATTTTGATTTTGCTTGCCGTTTTGTCATGCTCGGCGAAAAAATCCTACAGCGCAGGCGGAGTTCCAAAACAGAACAAAGTTGCTAATATAATAGAAGAAAAAATTAAGGAAGAATCATCCTCTGACAACCGGCAGCAGAATGCCAGTTCCGGCAATTATGACAATTACTACAGCTACGGCAGCGGCACGGAAAATGATTCATCGCAAAGCACTGATTCATCTTATTCAAACGGAGAAGAGCAAAATTCCAGCGGCTCAGCTCAAACTTCCTCTTCATCAACCTACGACTATTACGGAAGCAGCTTTGAGGAAATCTCCGCGCCCAAAACTGACGTTGAGCTTGACCTTTCAAAAATGAACGCCGACCTTGCTTATGCGTTTATTTTCCAGCTTGTTGTGGAGCCTGAAAAATACGAGGGAAAAACAATCCGAATGACTGGAACTTTTGAAACTTTTTACGACAATGAGCCTTACGGACGGCACGACTACTGCATAATAACAGACGTTCTTGCGTGCTGCGCGCAGGGGCTCGAATTTGAAAGCGCAAAAGTTCCCGGCATTGAACCAGGCCAGAAAATCACAATAAGCGGCACACTCAAGCTGCGCGATGCGGTCTCGCCCGACGGAATGGAATACAAGACAATGCGGATCGCGGAAGCGAATGTTGCAGCATTATAGACGAATAAAAAAAATACCAGCTATAAACAAAACTGATACCGAGCAAAAGAAAGTTGTATTGTACATTTTTTCTGTGGAGAATTATATTTGCTACATAATCTAAGAGTTATGCGAGTTTGCTTTTTGCAAACTCGGTAAGCAACCGCAGGTTGCGACAAGAAATTTTTAATTTTGGAGGAAATATGGATTTTGTTACATTGAACAATGGCGTAAAAATGCGTCGTTCGCTTTGCTCACTTAACGAGTTTCAGAAAACTGAAACTCGCGCAAATATATAAATATGGAGGCTTGTATGGACTACGTAAAGTTGAACAACGGCGTAAAAATGCCAATGCTTGGTTTCGGCGTGTTTCAGGTGCCGGACGAAAATGTTACGGAGCAGGCGGTTTATGACGCGATTTGCGCGGGCTACCGGCTGATTGACACGGCGGCGGCTTATCAGAACGAGGAGTCGGTTGGACGTGCGATTGCCCGTGCGGTTTCTGACGGAATTGTGAAGCGCGAGGAACTTTTTG
Source organism: uncultured Treponema sp. (assembly GCF_934725225.1). NCBI lineage: Bacteria > Pseudomonadati > Spirochaetota > Spirochaetia > Treponematales > Treponemataceae > Treponema > uncultured Treponema sp. Next base: position 345,652 of record NZ_CAKVAM010000003.1, on the reverse strand, counting down.
TTACGACGAAGCTGTGGGTTCAGGATTTTGGCTACGAGAACGCGAAAAAGGCGTTTGCAGTTTCGCTCAAAAAACTTGGGCTTGAATATCTTGACCTTTATCTTTTTCATCAGCCGTTCGGCGACTATTACGGCTCTTACCGCGCGATGATTGAATTGTATAAGGAAGGAAAAATCCGCGCAGTCGGCGTGAGCAATATGTATCCCGACCGGCTCGCTGACCTTTGCGAGAACTTTGACGTGATTCCGGCGGTGAATCAGGTGGAGCTTCATCCGTTCTTCCAGCAGCCTGGCGCGCTTGAAAACATGAAGAATTACGGCGTTGTGCCAGAGGCGTGGGGACCTTTTGCGGAAGGAAAGCACGAGATTTTCAAGAATCCAGTTTTGGCGGAAATTGCCACTAGCCACGGAAAAACTGCAGCGCAGGTGATTTTGCGGTGGAACATTCAGCGCGGAGTTGTCGTGATTCCAAAGTCCGTTCACAAGGAGCGAATTGTGGAGAATTTCAACGTGTGGGATTTTGAGCTTTCTTCGGACGACATGAAAAAAATCGCCGCGCTCGACATCGGACACAGCGAAATCGTGAACCACCACGACCCTGCGTTTGTAAAAATGATAAACGGCTGGAAAATCCACGGGTAGGGAAGGCGTGGGCAAGTTTAAACGTTGCATGAGATGCGGCGACTAAATGTATAACGGGCGTTCCATTGCCTGTGGAACGTCCGTTCCATGGTGTATGGAAAGCTCGTTCCGCTGTGTGTGGAACGCTCGCGCAAGGCTGCTTTAAAATTCAAGTTTTTTGAGTGTCCAGTCGTAGTGGTTGCGTGTTATGAATTGTGCTGCATGGAGCACAAAGAATCTGTGCGATGTTCCGATTGTTGTGCGAGTTTTCGTAAGAAAACTCGGTAGCAAACCGTTAGGTTTGCAGAGCTTCCGGCGGCGGTTGCATTTCACTTCGTTACATTCCACCCGCCGCCGTCTGGCGTTCCAGCCTTCGCTCACGCTCATTCCAAAATGTGGTTTCGACACGCTCAACCCGCATTTTGGAACTTCGGGCTTCCATGCCCTAAGTTATTTTTGTGGTGGGATTGGTTGCGTGTTGAGGAGTTTGCTCACACGGATTCGATTTTTCAGGCAGCTTCTGTCTTGTGACGGAGGCTGCTTTTTTTATTTTTCCATTTCTTCAAAATCTTCACACAATCTTGACAATTCCGAGAGAAAATCTTGAAACACGAATTCTACTATGGCAGTGTCAAAAGCAGAGAGGGGAACGGAATAGATGCTTGTGCGTCAAAGTCCGTCAGAAAATCCGTCTGATTTTTGGCAAGGGTAATTTTATGAAAAAGACAGTTTTAACTTTGGGTGTATCGGCATTGGTTGCGGCTGCGGTTTTTGCGCAGGAATTCAATCCTTCTTCATCGGCACTCGGCGAGCTTAGCACAAATGCGAACGTTGAGGCAAGCGCAAATCAGGAGTCTGTTTCAGAAAACGCGGATGACAAGACTCTTTCCGCTCAGGAAATCTCAAAGTCGATTGAGGAAGTTGATGGAATAAAAGTATTCGCCAATATTCTTAAAAATTCTTCAGACAAAGTAAAGGATGTTGATTCTGATTCTGGCGTTACAGTTCTTGCTCCAATTGACGCAATTGCCGATACAGAAAAAATTGTCCAGAATATTTCTGACTATATAGTTCCTGAAAAGCTTACAAAGGAAAACCTTGAGACAAAGAGTTCTGTTCAGACTCTTTCGGGAAAAACACTTCCTGTTGAAGTAAAGGATTCTGCTATTCTTATAAACAATGTTGAAGTTGCAAGTCTTGCAGACAGCTCGGACGACAAGGTTTCAGTTCTTCGCCTTGCAAACAACTTTAGCGAAGAAGCTTCTTTAGTTCTTGCAAAATAAAAAATCGATTTGGAATAATCTGGAGGAAAATATGAAAACAACAACAAAAACTTTTATCGCTGTATCAATGGTTGGATTTGCCGCAATGATGTTCTCTTGTGTGGGAACTAAAAAAGAAGCCTCTTCTGTACAAGAAACTACACCTGCTGTTCAAGAACAGTTAGACAGTGCGACAACATCAGAAGCTCATTTGCAAGAAGATTCTAGCTCTGTGGAAAATGAAAACACAAGTTCTGTTCAAAGCGAAGCTCCAGAAGCTAGCGATGCTTCTGCTCCAGTTGCAGAGTAAAAATTTGCTAAAATTGGCAGAAAGTCGATTTTTTGAATTATTAAAAAATCAACTTTCGCCAGCAGAAATCAAACTGAAAAACGAATTGTGTGTTTAGTTTGTGCAAATGTTTTTCAGTTTGGTTTTTGTTTTTAACTTTTAATAGATTTATAACCGCTTTTGTATCTTGAAATCGTATTTTGCATTTATATATAATAGAAGAAAATCACGTACTTGAGGATTAAAATGAAATCATCCCGTCTTTTTTGTTTAATATTTGTTTCCGTTCTTTTTTTTGTAGGCGCGGAAGTTTTTCCGCAGAACACGGTTTCAGTTTCAAAAAACACATTGGCTACCTCTCCTAAATTCAGCGGCTCGCCTTTTTCCGTCACAGAATATCGAGGAACTTCTCCAGACACGCTAAAAAAATACAGTGTTCTTGAATTTGCGGACGGGCGGATTTCAAAGGAAACACAGTTCAACGATGACGGCTCTGAAAAAACTGTTGTCGGGCGGAAATTTCTTGATGACGGAAAGATTTCAGAAATCACCGGGCTTGACTCGTCAAAAAACGTGAAGTGGCGTTATTCCTACGGCTACGGCGAAAAGGGGCTTCTTGCAAGCGAGACTTCTTATTCAGGAAGCGGCGAGATAGAGTGGCGCGCGGAATATTTCTACAACGAAAAATCCCGGCTTTCTGAATGCAAGACTTATTCCGCGGCAGGCACATTGAACTTTACTGAAAAATACATCTACACCGAGGATGGACGCGTAAAAGATTATTCTTCGTTCTATGCTGACGGAAAACTTTTCAAGCGTGTTGAATATATCTACAATGCGGACTCAACTTTGGCGCAGGAAAAAAACTATGACGCAAGCGGATTTTACGAGAGCGTGAACTACTCGTATTCAAACGGAAAGGCTTCTTCAATAAAAACGCTCGGCGCGGACGGAAGCCTGAAGACTGAGGAGACACGGACTTTTTCCGCTGGAAATATGATTCGCTCGGTTCTTAAAAATGCGGAAGGAAAAACTGTCTCTGAAAAAGAATTCTTCTACGACTGGAAAGGAAACATTGTGCTTGAAAAAAATCCGTCTGGAATCATAATGCGGAATTTTGTGTACAATGCGCCAGTTTCATCATCATCTTCTTCTGCGGCTTCTGCTTCATCTTCATCTGAAAAAAAGGAAAACTGAAAAATGGCCTGCGTGATAATTGTTGAGGACAACTCTCTGATTCGCGATGCTGTTTCTGGCTACCTGAAGCTTGACGGCTACAAGACGCTTGAATTCGGCGGAGTTTCGGGCGTTCTGGACGCGGTAAAAAGGGAGACGGCCGACCTTGCGATTCTTGACGTTATGCTCCCTGACGGAAGCGGATTCGCGCTCGCAAAGGAAATAAGGGCGACAAGCGACATTCCGCTTATTTTTTTGACCGCAAAGGATTCCGAGTCCGACAGAATTTTAGGATTCGAACTTGGCGCGGACGACTACATATGCAAGCCTTTCTCGGCAAAGGAGCTTGTTCTTCGTGTTCACGCGCTTTTAAGAAGAAGCGGAAAAACAGACAGCGGAAAAAGCACTGCTTCGGGCGAATGGAAGAGCGGAAACTCGACCGTTATTATTGACGAGGCGAAGCACAGCGTGAGCGTTGACGGAAACGCTGCGGAGCTTACTTCAACAGAATGGAAAATCCTCTTGTATCTTGCGTCGAACGCGGGGCAGGTTGTCTCGCGTGAGCAGCTTTTGGGCGAATGCCTGAACTATTTTTTTGAAGGCTCGGAGAGAACGATAGACACACACATGGCGAACTTGCGCTCAAAAATCGGGCAGCAGTGGATTTCAACCGTAAGGGGCTTCGGCTACAGGTTCAGCGGAATAAAGGCGGATTCCAAAAAATAGAAAATGAAGTCGATTTTTGCACGGATTCTTACAGGATTTATCGCCGCCTCTTTTGCCGTAATCGCCGCGATGTCCGTAATTTTTACGGTGTCGGTGAGCCGCTCGATAAACGACTGGAACGCGGACAAAAGGGACGACTTTGTCTCTCTGATTCTTCCGGCAATCTCAAAAACGTACAGGCTTACGGGAAGCCTTTCCGCTTCCGAGCTTGAAAAAGCCGTAATGCCTTACACAACGGATTCTCTTTACATCTACATTTTTGACAGGAACAAAAAGCCCGTTCTTCTTCTTGAAAAAGGAAAGGTCAGCACTCAGGACGAAGTTGAAAAATCGGTCGGCTCGCTTTCAACTTTCCTATCGCTCAATTCTCCTGTCCAGATAAAGGACGGCGGCGAGACAATAGGCTATCTTTGCGCGGACAACGTCGGGTTTCTGGCGTACAAGGCGAACAGAATTTTTGTCTCCACAATGGAAAAAGGGCTTTTTGCAGGAATCGCTCTTGCAGTTTCAATCACGATTGCTCTTTCCGTTCTGATTTCGACGATGCTCTCAAAAAAGGCGCGCTCTCTTGCAGACTACATCTCTTCCCCGGACTTGATGAAAAAGGACATGGCGGCTCTTGGCGTGAACGAGTTCGACAGGATTCTGGATTCGGTCAAAAAGCTGAAGGCACGGCTTTTGCACGAGGAGACTTTGCGCAGGCAGTGGATGCAGGACATCTCGCACGATTTGCGCACTCCGCTTACGGCGGTGAAAATGCAGGTTGAGGGAATGAACGACGGAGTTCTTGAGGCTACGGCAGAGCGTTTTTCCGCCCTTTACTCCGAGCTTACGCTGATTGAAAAACTCGTGTGGAATCTTCAGGACTTGAGCCGCTTTGAGTCCCCGGAAATGAAAATTTCGCCTGCGGACGTGAACGCATGGAAATTTGCAGACGATGTCTCATCCCGGTTTGCGCTCCTTGCAAAAAAGAAGAACATAAAATTCAGCGTGGAAAAAAATTGCGCAAAAGACTTTGACTTTAAGGCAGACCCGCTTCTTCTTATGCGGTGCGTCTCGAATCTTCTGCAGAACGCGTTCCAGTACACGGCGGACGGCGGCGAGGTTACGCTTGAAATTGAAGAACAGGCTGAAAAACGCGCGAAAATCTCCGTGCTTAACACAGGCGCAATCAGTGAGGAAGACATTCCCCACGTTTTCGACCGGCTTTACCGCGGCGACCGCTCAAGAAGCACGGCAGGCTCTGGGCTTGGACTTTCAATCGCGCAGGCAATCGCAAGCCTCCACGGCGGAAAAATCGAAGTGCAGAACACAAAAACTGAAAAAGGCGAGAATTGTGTGTGCTTTTCGGTGGCGGTGTAGGGTTTTTACGCAATGGCCAAACGCACTTTTAACTCGTTCGAAAACTTTCACGGCCTGCCCAGCGTACTTTTGGCTCGTTCGGAAAAATTTACGAGTTGCCCAACGCATTTTTTGGTCGTTCGGAAAATTTTGTGAGCCGCCCAACGCACTTTTAACTCGTTCGAAAACTTTTACGAGCTTCTCAGCGTATTTTGGGCTCATGCAAAAATTTTATTTTCTTCTCATCGCTTACACAAAATCAAAAAATCTGCTAGGATAGGCGAAATTAAAAATTCAAATGCAATCTAACGAGCAGCCAAAAGCGTAAGTCCAGTTCGGGCGCGTTTTTAGGCTGCTTTTTTTGTTTAATGGATTGTGTTTTTTTTCTTGAGGTGAATTATGAAAAATTATGATTTGGGGAGCGAGAAAATCGGGCGGCTTGTGCGGCATTTCGCCGTTCCGTGTGTAATCAGCATGCTGGTTGCGGCTTTGTACAATATTGTTGACCAGATTTTTATCGGGTGGAGCAGTGCGGGCGCATTCGGAAACGCGGCGACCAATATCGTCTATCCCTTTACAGTTCTGGCTTTGGGACTTTCGCTTCTTGTGGGAGACGGCTCGGCGGCGATGTTCAGCCTTTCGCTCGGCGAGAAGAACAGGGAAAAGGCGGACAAGTGCGTTGGAACTGGATTTTCGTTTCTGGTTATTCTTTCGGTTTTGCTTTGCGCTTTTGGATTTTTGTTCAAGAACCAGATTCTTGCGGTTTTCGGCGCGAATCCAAGTGAAAAGCTCTGCTACGATTTTGCGAACGAGTATTTTACGGTGATCTGCATGGGGCTTCCTTTCTATATGATTGGCCAGGGATTGAACGGCGCAATCCGTGCGGACGGCTCGCCGAAATTCGCGATGACTTGCACTCTTGTTGGCGCGGTTTCGAACATTATTCTTGATCCGGTTTTTATTTTCGTCTTTGGAATGGGCGTGAAAGGTGCTGCGATTGCGACTGTAATCGGGCAGATTTTGACTTTTGCGATGAGCATTTTTTACATTTTCCGCTCAAAGAATTTCCGCCTCAGCCTTAAATGTCTTAAGCCTGATTTTATTTTGCTTGCCCGAATTTCAATGATTGGAATGGCGTCTCTTATTGTTCAGCTTTCAATCGTGATAGTAATCGCCGTGAACAACAATCTTCTTTCAAAATACGGCTACGGAACTTTCGCAAGCACCGGCGAGGCTTTCGGCTCTGTGATTCCGCTTGCGGTCGTTGGAATCGTTATGAAAGTTTTCGGAATTGTTATTTCCGTTGTGATTGGAATCAGCTTGGGCGGCCAGCCGATTATCGGATTCAATATGGGAGCCGGAAACTTTGCGCGCGTAAAGGAAACTGCCCGTGTAATTCTTCGTCTTGTGCTTGCAATCGGCGCTGTGGTTTTCCTGATTTTTGAATTCCTTCCGGATTTGGTGATTTCAATTTTCGGAAAAGGCAACCCGCCTGAATATATTGAATATGCGCGGCTTTGCGTAAGAATCTTTTTGAGCGGAATCATAATGACATGCTTCATAAAGTCCTCGGCGATAATCTTGCAGTCAATCGGAAAAAGCGGAAAATCAACGCTTCTCGCTTTGCTCCGAGACGTGATAGTTTTTGTTCCGGCTTCAATTATTCTTGCCACCGTGAGCAAAAATATTGTGACAATGCTCTGGAGCGCGCTCATAAGCGATGCAGTTTCGTTCGTGGTTGCTGTGATTTTTCTGCGCGCGGAAATGGGGAAGATGGAATGCAATTTGTAATGATTAATGCTTAATGCGTTAGGGATTGTAGCACCTGTGGAGCAGTCCTGTAGCGTAGCGCAAGGATGAGCGGATAGCGAAGTGCGGAAAGCCCGACCTGCCGCAAGGCAGGGAACGCAAAAAAAAATCCCGGCTTCACATTGTGAAAACCGGGTTCTGTTAAAAGTTATCTGTTTGTAAAACTTTTGATATTGTTATATTGAAGCCTTGCATAGATTTCTTTTGTCCAAGTGTTAAGTATGTCGGCGTCAGATTTGTCAACGTTCGACGGAAGCTTTGTTTTTACAGCTTTGTTGTAGTTTTCTGCGGCAGTATTGTAATCTTTTGAGTTTAGCGCGACTTCGGCTTTTGTAAGATAAGCGGCTTTTTTCTGAACTTGAGGATTGTTTGAAAGTTTTGCAGTATTTTTCTTGGCATTGTTTGTTTCTGTTTGTTCGATTGCCTGAGTTTGTTCTGTTGTCTGTGAATTGTTTTTTCCGCCGACTCTGCCTTCAATTCCATTTACAAGGCTTTTCCATTTCTGGGCGAAGCAAGATGAAGCTGAAACCATGAGCGCAACTAGTACAACTTTCGATTTTTTTGATAAATACATAATAACTCCTAAAAACATTATGTTATTTTATAAAGTCTTTTTATATAAAACTACTTTTTATGGAAATTGTCAATTAAGGAAAATTCGAAGAAATAAGTCGGCCGAAACTTCTATGGGCATTAAAATAACGTTTGCTGATTTTATGTAATTTCTCGAAGCGTTATTTTAACGCTGACCGACCGCAGATGATTTCTCTAAACGTTATAGTAATGTTCCCCGACATGACATAATTTCTTCAAACGTTATTTTGATTTTCCTTGACCGCAAGCAATTTCAGCTAGCGTTATTTTAACGTTTGCTGTCCGCACACGATTTCTGCTTGCGTTATCGTAACGTTCTTTGCCAGCAAGTAATTTTTCAAAACGTTACGGTTCTTGCTTTTCCGCTGTGTATCTTGCCCGCGCGCCACCAATGAGTTTCGGCCGTGAGTAAGCCGCCGTAACGTAAGCCTTGCCGACGAATTTCTGCTCCGGGTGGACTGGAACCGCGACTTCTTTCAAGTGCATTCCAATCAGCGTGCTTCCAATGTCGATTCCAGCCGCCGCCTTTATATGCTCAACGACGACCGGCTCCTTGAATCCGTAGTAAGCCGCAGTCGCAAACGAGCCGCCTCCGTGAATCCACGGAACAACGCTCACCTCGTCAAGTCCGTATTTTTCTGCGCACTCGCACTCAACAACAAGCGCGCGGTTTAAATGCTCACAGCACTGGCACGCAAGAAAAATTCCTTTTTCAGACAAAATTCTGTTTGCAGTCTCAAAAATCGCTTTTCCGATTTCCGCGCTCGAGTCCTTTCCGATTGAGCCGCCCGCAACTTCGCTCGTCGAGCAGCCGATTACAAAAACCGAGCCGGCTTTCTGCGGATGGGAATCGAGCAGCTCAGCGATTATCTTTTCCGTCTGGCGTGAAATTTCAGAAAGAGTTGCATTTTTATTTTCGTTCGTATTCATAATAAAAAGATTATAGCGAAATTTTGCGGCTTTAGAAACAAGTTGCGTGTTCTATAACTTCCGCCAGATTTCTGCTATAATCTCCGCATGATTCAGATTTTTGGGACGACAAGGAATTTTGACACAAAAAAGGCGCAGATGTGGTTCAAGGAGCGGCGGATTCCTTTTCAGTTTGTTGATTTAAAGGAAAAAGCTATGAGCCGGGGCGAATTTGAAAGCGTTGTGGATTCACTTTCGCGCGCGGCTGGCTCACGTGCGGATGCGGTCGAGCTTTTGGCGGACAAAAAATCAAAAGACTACGCTTCGTTCGCATATCTTGATGACGCTAACAAGGAAGAAAAACTTTTTGAAAACCAGCTTTTGATGAAACTTCCGGTTTGCCGTAACGGAAAAATGCTGCGACCTGCGGACTTGAACCAAAAATCTGGGAAAACTGGAAATGACATCATCTGAGTCAGATTCAAAAAATCTTTTTGACAAAAATCTTCCGCGATGCAATTGGTGCAACCTTAAAAATCCGAAATATATTGACTACCACGACAATGAATGGGGAAGTTTCAGCGAAAAAAGCACGGACGACAAATATCTTTTTGAAATGCTGACGCTCGAAAGTTTTCAGGCGGGGCTTTCATGGGAATGTGTCTTGAACAAGCGTGAAGATTTCCGTTCTGCCTACGACGGATTCGACCTTGAAAAAGTCTGTGGCTACGGCGAGGAAAAAATCGCTGAACTTTTGGCAAATCCAAAAATCATAAGAAACCGGCTAAAAATAAAGTCGAGCATTTCAAACGCAAGAATTTTCAGGACGATTTGCCTTGAATACGGAAGTTTCTTTAGTTTCATAAAAAAGTTTTTGGACGAATATTTATGCAATGACTCCGTGGCAGAAAAGAAGAATACAAAAATCGAAATCATTGAGGAAAATTCTAAGAACAAATCCGATTTTTCCGGAATAAAAATAATTCACGAGACAGGCAAGGCGACGAACGGTCTTTCAGACTCAATCTCCGCAGAACTAAAAAAACGCGGAATGAAATTCATGGGAAGCACAATTGTCTATTCATTCTTGCAGGCAATCGGCGTAATTTTTTCGCATGGGGAAGAATGCTTTTTGTTCAGGGATTGAAAAAAATAATCCGCCACAGTCTGTTTTTTCCGCGGCGGATTTTGTTTGTTGTTGCCTGATATGCTCGGGCAATTTTATTTTAAAAGATATTCGACTGTAGTTACAACGCGGATTGTCTTTTTTTCCTGAAGGTCTTCGGCGGCGTTCTCTATGCTGAAAAATCCCTGGGTTGCTTTTTTGATTTTTCCGACTTTGCTTCCGGAGTCATGCGCAAATTGTTCTGCTGCTGTGCGCGCATTTTTTGTCGCTTCGGCAATCATCTTCGGCTTTATGTCATTCAGTTTTGTAAATTCAAAAGAAATCTTGCTGTTGTAGTCTTTTGAAACTGCGATTCCGCTGCTCATCAGGTCAAGGGAATCGTCCTGCGCTTTTTTTACTTCAGCAACTTTTGAGGAGCGAACAAGAACTACGGTCTGCGCAATGTAAGTGTAAAGAATTTTATTCTGATCCATGTACGGATTGACAGTGTTGTCAGTTATGCTTGGCGACTGAACCGTGTAGTCTTCTTCGGAAAGTCCGTGGCTTGCAAGATATTCCTTTACAGTCTGAGTTTTTGCCAGAATGTCCTTCTGAAGCTGCGGAAGGCTGTTTGCTCCAAGCGTGAATGTGAGCGGCCAAAGAGCAAGGTCAGCATCGACTTCTTTTTCTGCAAGTCCGCGCACCGTAACAGTCCTGTCAGGTCTTGCGATTTTTGAAAGTCCCACGGAAACAATCGCCGCCGAAACAACAAGCGAAACCGATACAGCCAGAATAAATGCCTTTAGTTCTTTCATTTTTTCCTCCGAATATTTTATGCTTTAAATATAATAAATTGAATATAAAAAATCAGCATAAAACTGCGAATATAAAATTTTTTAAGATTACATTTGCTAAACAACTTTGCGTGCAAAAAGTTTCAGCAGTTCTCTTTTTGGTTTTACAGAATATTCATGGCGGTCCGGCAAGCACCTTCGGCACTTGCCGTCGCTATGTCCGCCCTTCGCTAACCGCTCATTCTTGGGTAATTTCGACAGGCTCAATCACCCAAGAACTTCGGGGCTTCCAGCGCTACCGCATCCGCCTACAAAAGTTCTTTCACTTTGCCTAAAACTTCCACGTCCGCTGGAAGCCATTTTACGCTTTCAAGTTTTTCCGCGGAAAGCCAGACCGCGTTCTCGTGCTCCAAAAGTGTCAGATTCCCGGAAACAACCGAGCACAAAAAACATTCCATTTTCAAGTGAAAGGCAGGGTAGTCGTATTCAGCCGTGCAGAGTTTTCGTTCCGCCCTGATTTCCGTCGCAAGCTCCTCGCGGATTTCGCGCACAACCGCCTGTTCCGCGCTTTCGCCTGCCTCAATCTTTCCGCCCGGAAATTCCCACCAGTCCTTCCATTCGCCGTATCCGCGCTGTGTCGCAAAAATCTGCTTTTCGCCCTCGCTCGTGTTTCGGAGAATTACCGCCGCGGAAACGTGGATTTGTTTGAGTGGGGAAGTTTTGTTTTGTGAAGTTTTTTGAGTTGTTGACTTGAGATGTTCTGTTTCGTTATTCATACTTATAAAATATAACTTTTTAGGATAATTTTACAGGAGTTGTTGAGTTTTATCAGATTTCTTTCAGCGCGTTTTTTTACAGAATCCTTTCTATAATCTTAGGTGAATAAACGCTTATGTCATCGTTTTCTTCTGCGCAAACAGCTGTAATTCCAGATTCAAAATATCTTGTTATTTTTGCTTTTGCCAGATAATAGTAATCTGCGTGGAATCCATTTGCCGGAGAAAAATCTTTTCTATACAAGAGTGAAAGTTTCTTTGCAAGCACATCTTTTGAAACAAGCTCAATGCTTTCAATTTCTGCTTCCCATGGTTCTAAATGGTTAAAAACAAATCCAAGTTCTGTTTTGCAATTTCTTATATCGGTTGTTGTAAGTCTTAAATATTTTGCCTTATTTGTTTCTTTATGAAGTGTATAGACTTTTCCGTTTTTGATTGCATAAAAATAAAAGTAGAAACAAAAATTTTTTCCGCTCATAAAATCATCAAGAGAATTCGGAATAAAGCCATTTGCTTTTAGAAAATTCAGATACTCATTCCTGATAAAACCAATCATCTGATATTCACTCTTTTGCTGCTTTGAAATAACTGCGGCTTTTTCTTCGGACGGAGAGCGAATCACTATGTTTTCAAAATATTCTTTTCTGTATTGTCGGCTTGATTCTTTTGCCTTGAATTCTAGAATTGCGGAAATGAATTCCTTGAGTGCTTTTTGACCTGCGTTTTTATTTCCTGGGCGAATGGCGAATGCCCCGACTCCAGGAAGAATTTCATCATAAACAGAAGTTTGCTCATTTTTATTCTCTTTGCTGTTGTTGCCCGGATAAAGAACATAGCTTCCAACTGTCCGGCGGATTGCGTCATTGTATGTGTGCATTTTTAGCAAGTCGCCGCGTTTGTACGTGTTTACCACAGAGTCATTTTTTTCCTGAGCAAGTTCTTCGCTTTCTTTTTCTGAAATTTTGGAGATGTCAGATTCAAAATTTTCTGTATCTGGCATTTTTTTATCAGAATTTATAAATTGAGTTAAATCCTGAATTCTGTATTTTGCATCAAAATGAATGTACGAAACATCTCCTTCTTTTATAGCATCGTTTTCTTTCTTATATTTATTCGGAAAAACTGCGATTGTGTAATCAGGTCTGAATGGGCGGGAATATGAGCCCCAATAAACTGATGTGCTGAATTGTGTCGGCAAAAATGTTCTGTTGTAATAAAGATTCACTGTAAGATTCTGTTTTTCGAATAAAAAAGTTTGAACAGAAGTGTTTCCTTGCTGTAGTGAGATTGTGAGTCCGTTAGTGTCGTTTACAAACTGGCGGAAGGGTTCTAATTCTTCCGTATTTTTTTCTTTTCCGGAAAGTTCACGCAGAATTTTTCTTAGCTCAAAAAACAGCCAGTATTCATATAGCAGGGCGGTATTTTTGGATTCCCCTAAATAGATGTCATCTTTTCCTTTCCATGAAAGTTGCAAAGCCAAATCCATCATTGAAAAAGCGTTAAAAATCTGACTGTAGCCTTCGCGTTTTTCAAGAATCTGATTGTTCGCAGGAAAAAAATCAAGTTCATTTATGTCATCAAAAAATGAATCGCACAAGATTTCATCGATTGTGCTGATAATTTTTTGCGCTTCTAATTTCAGTTCTTTCCCGCTGTTGTCAAATTCAACTTTTTCAAGAACTTTGCCGCATATTTCTGAAAAAGTGAGTAACGCGAATTTTATGAACCGATTTGCGGAAGTGTCAAAACTGTCGTATTTTCTGGAAACTGAAATTTCTGATGGAACATAATTTCCTGATTTTGTCTTTGTCCAGCACCTGCTGTTTGCAAAAGGAGAAGAATAAAATTTGTTTGACGGGATTCCGCTTCCAAAAGGTTTCATTTCTTCTTCCTTTGCAAGAATTCTGTCCGGGTTTCTTTTTATTGAGGCAAAAAGACTTTCAAGATTGTCTGAATAGCAGAATGTGCGGAGAAAAATGAACTGCTCCAGAATACTTGATTTTCTGCTTGAGTCCTGCGAGAATGTGAGTGAGGTCGGGCTTGAATAGTCAAGCAGCAGGGCGGAACATTCATTGGCAATGGCTTTTGTAAGCTGAATATAATCTTCCTCATAGTTGATTTTATCCGGCACAACTTCAAAATCAATTTTTTTTGACTTGTTGTTTTCAAAATAAATGTAAGATTTGCCAAGATAATTTATGAACTGAAAGATTATTCTGTCATTTTCGCGTTCCAGTTTTATAAGCCTGTTGTATTCATTTGTAATGTGAGGGACAATCTCTGAAAGTTTTGTTGAACCAGCGATTTTGCAGCAGTAGCGGACAGTTTCCTTTAGCCGCAGGGAATTGATATTAAGGTCGGATTGTTTGTATTCAAAGAAAGTTTTGCTTAATTGCTTGCGTGAAATATAAAAATCAAATCTGTCTTTCGTTTCTGCAAAATCAACTTCATTCAGGTTTGTATCCGACGGAAAAATCCATGCAGAATGAGTTTTATCAATTTTACAGGAAACAGCGGCAATATTTTTCATAAGGATTTGGCGGAAAATCAGATAAAGCTTGTGTACTGGAATCTTTCAAGTTTTTCTATCATGGATTGAACTTTTGCTTGGCTTAAAATAAATTCTTCATGCTCGGAAAGTTTCGCTTTGAGTTTTGCAAGCATTTCTCCAATCTGCTTTTTGTTTCCGTGGATTTTCGGAAGAATCTTCTGCACAATCTGCTCGTCAAGAATTTTCATCGTGCTGATTTCTGAATCAAGATTTTTTGCCGCACAATAATAAAGCATGATTTCTTTTGCTGTTCTGTATGCGAATTCAAATCCTGATGGTTTTAGAATGTCGTATAATTCGCCGAGGATATTTTTGCAGTTTGTCTTTAGTTCTTCATTCGGCTCTTGTTCTGAATTGCGGATTTTTTCTGCAAGCGCGACAAAACTTTCTGCCATTCCGCCTGGAGCAGGAGAAATATCTTTTATATAGATGTTCTCAGAAAAGCATTTCAAAATATCTTCTTTTTCAGGTGAAAATTCTATTACATTCGCGCGGTCTAAAACTTTCGGGCTGAACATATAAGTTGTTTCATCAATGTTCACAGTTCCTGTTACAAAAAGGTTTTCCGGCAAGTATATTGACTCTTCAATAGAACATTCACAACCGGAGTTTTTTTTATACAAAGGAATCGGCTTTTTTGATTCCATCGCACTCAAAAAGTCGGAAAAATATCGCTCGACATGGCTTAAATTCATTTCATCCAGAATCAGAAAAAACGGAATTTGCGGGTTGGCGTTCGCGGTCTCAATAAAATTCAGCACAGCGGATTTTACATATTCACCGTTTTCGTTGTTTGCAAGAGGATTGAAGTAGCCGAGAATTTTTGTGTTGTCAGTCCAATCCGCACCTACTGGAATAATCAGAGAATTTGTAATTCCAGAATCAGTTTTCTTTTCAAACCATGAAGCAAAATCAAGCGCGATTTTTGTTTTTCCTGTGCCGCTGTTTCCTGCGAGAATTGCAAAAGGTTTTGCAAGAAGGGAAGTGATGTAGCGAACGGCATAAGGCGAGTTTTTTTGAGGAAAAGATTCTAGAGAAAAGGAACGATTTGTGTTTGTAGAAAAAACAGATTGTGTAGGTTTATTTTTCTGTAATTGAGAATATTGTAAATCATATTTGCCTGAAATCAAACATTTGTAAATGTTAATGCCTTTTGTAATTTCTGCATAATAGGAATTTTTGATTCCAGCGACTTTTATTATTTCATTTGGAGAAACATTGTCGATAATATATGGTGCGTATTCAATTCCGAACATATGAATTGAGGCAGATTTGAAATTTTCATCTGCATTCTTATACATCTCTTTAAGTATGTTGCCAAGTTCCTCTGCTGTGTATTTTGATTTTTTCCGAGGTGTTTCCTGTCCCGAAAAAGGTTCGTTTTTTGGGACAAGTCAGAACTGCTTTTTACATGAAAAAAACTTGACAAACAGAATAAAAAGTGTAAATTTTAAGCATAAACAACTTATATCAACTTATTTTGAGGTGATTTTATGATGAATGTAAGCGTAAGAATGGACAACACAACAAAGAAGGAGTTTGAAAAATTCTGCAAGGATGTAGGTCTTTCAATTTCCGGGGCGTTCAATCTGTTCGCAAAGAAAGTAATCCGCGAGCACCGTATTCCGTTTGAAATTTCTTCAGAAGATCCATTTTACAGCGAGGAGAACCAGAAACGGCCTGAGCTTTCAATTCAGCACGCAAAAGAAGGAAAACTTACAGAACACGAACTTATTGAGGAATAACCACACTTTCCCCTAGAAAAGTGTGATTACTCTTTTAATATTCCCCTGGAAAAATGCAAAAATACCTTAACTTTTCCCCTAGAAAAGTGTAATATCATTTTATGAAGCGTTTGCTGTATAAAGAATTGCTTAAATGGAAAAATTCAAACAGCCGAAATCCTCTTATTCTTGAAGGTGCCCGTCAAGTTGGAAAAACCTGGCTTTTGAAGGAATTTGCAAAAAATGAATATGAGAATTTTGTATACATAAACTGTGAGACAGAAATATCCGCAAAAAATGTGTTTTCAGATTATGACACGCAAAGAATCATTCGTTCTCTTTCTGCACTATGCGGACAGAATATTTTTCCAAAAAAAACGCTTATAATCCTTGATGAAATTCAGGTTCTTCCGGCGGCGATTACCAGCCTTAAATATTTTTGTGAAAACGCAAATGAATATCACGTTGCGGTAGCCGGTTCACTTCTTGGCGTAAAAATGCATGAGGGAACCGGTTTTCCAGTCGGAAAAGTTGACCATCTGACGCTTTATCCGCTTTCATTCAAGGAATTTCTTCTTGCAATGAACAAAGATATTCTTGTCCAGTATCTTGATGAGCATAAATGGAATGAATATTCTGCCCTAAAAACTGAATTGACTGAGCTTTTGCGTCAATATTATTTTACAGGCGGAATGCCGCTGGTGGTCCAAAAATACGTTGAAAACCAGGATTTGATTGAGGTCCGGCAGATTCAGAAAGATATTCTGCGTGACTACGAGGAAGATTTTTCCAAGCACATTCCTACAGCGGAACTGGCTAAAGTCACAGCGGTCTGGAATTCAATTCCAAGCCAGCTCGCAAAGGAAAACAAGAAATTCATCTGGGGCGCATTAAAAAAGGGAGCGCGTGCAAAAGAATTTGAGAATGCGGTTCAATGGCTGATTGACGCAGGTCTTGTCCACAAAGTTCCGCGTGTGAAAAAAATCGAGCTTCCGGTCAAGTTCTATGAGGATTTTTCGGCTTTCAAGCTGTTTTTTAATGATGTAGGCTTGCTCGGCGCCCTTTCCGATGTTCCTGCAAAAGAAATCCTTGTCAGCACAAAACTGATGACCGAATATAAAGGCGCTTTTACAGAGCAGTATGTGGCGCAGCAATATTTTTCCGCATTGAGCTCGACATATATTTTGCCTCTTTATTATTATTCAAATGAAAATTCCACATTGGAGATTGACTTCGTATTTCAAAAAGAAAATGTTTTTCCGGTTGAAGTAAAGGCTGAAGAAAATCTAAGGGCAAAATCACTCAGCACGATTCTAAAGGAAAACAATGAAATAACCGGAATCCGTTTTTCCATGTCAGACTACCGCGAGCAGGAACAGATGGTGAATGTGCCGCTTTACCTTGCATTCTGGTATTTTGAGTGGGTTTAGGTGGAAATGATAACTCAAACCCTATTTGCTAGAAAAATGTAATTGAAAATCTAAAAAAAACGCTATATTATGGTTAAGACTAATCATTTTATGAAGGGGCTAAGATAAAAACAGCCGAAACTGGCGTCTGTTTTTATCTTTACAAGTTTGCGTTGCAAACTTCATTATCAACTGTTGTTTCTCACTTCGTTGTGAAACAACTTAAAAAGTCGAATCGGAAATTGATATTTCCTCATTGACTTTTTATGGGGGCATTTTATGGAAAGTTCAAATGTAATAAGACTGTATAGCGAAATAGAAATGCTCTCTTACTCCGATCGGATTTCGTTATTAAACAAACTCCTGAATTCAATTGGATTTAATCGCTCCAAAAAAGCAAAATCTTCCTCTGAGAATTTTGATAAAGTTTTTGGTCTATGGAAAGACAGCGACATAAATATTGAAAATATCCGTCAGAAAGCATGGAGCCGGACATAATGCTGTATCTATGCGACACTTGTATTTTAATTGATTACCTTCGTGGAAAAGAAGAAGCAAGGAAACGACTTTCTAATGATAGGACAAAAGGGCTTGGAATGTCTGCTATAACTTATATGGAACTTATGATTGGAGCAAGAAATAAAAATGAAGTTATAGCCATAAAAAAGGCTTTTGCTGATTTTGAAATAATAGAATTGACAGAAGCTATTTCTGTAAAAGCTAGGAATCTAATAGAAAAGTTTGCGAAAAGTCATGGACTTCTAATTCCCGATGCTTTGATTGCAGCAACAGCACTTGAATTTGAACTTCCACTTTCAACCTTGAATATTTCAGATTTTAAATTTATTCCAAATCTAACATTGGTTTAAGGATTAAAAATGTCAGATACAGAAAACACATCTGTCCCAAAAAACGAACCTTTTTCGGGACAGAATACACATCGGAAAAAATCAAAAGCCAACTACACATTTTTAGACAAATATATTGGCGAAAAAAGTTTTGATGAAAACTACGCGCTTTTAAGTCATTATATCCAGCTTCAAGATTCCATTGCTGGTGAAAAATACAGAAAAATTCTTGAGCAAAACGGACTTGATGTTTCAAAGTTTCCAGAAACAGATGATTTCAATGCAAGACTTGATGTTCCGTTTGGTACACCAAAAAATCCATCGTTTACTTTTGTTGATTTGTTTGCTGGAATCGGCGGATTCCGGCTTGCGATGCAGTCCTGTGGCGGTCAGTGTGTTTTTTCCTCTGAATGGGACGACGCCGCAAAGCAGACTTATTTTGAAAATTATGGAGAAGTTCCGTTCGGCGATATTACAAAACCGGAAACGAAAGATTTGATTCCACAAAAATTTGACGTGCTGTGCGCTGGTTTTCCATGCCAGGCTTTTTCAATTGCCGGTTATCAAAAAGGATTTGCCGATGTCCGCGGAACTTTGTTTTTTGATGTTGCGGATATTTTAGAGAAACATCGTCCAAAGGCATTTTATCTTGAGAATGTAAAAAACTTGAAGTCGCATGACGAAGGGAGGACTTTTGCAAAGATAATGGACGTTCTGAAAAATCGGCTTGGTTATATCGTTGACTCAAAAATCATGAATCCGTGTGAATATGCAAATGTTCCTCAGAACCGCGAGCGAATTTTTATAGTCGGCTTTGACCCGAATCAAATTGAGGTTCCTGAAAGATATTTTTGCAATGGACAGTTTGAATTTCCTTTTCCTAGAAAAATCAATTTGACAAAAAATATTCATGATGTGATAGATGATTCTATTGGAACGGAAAATCTTTTTTACAAAGAAAACCATCTCTATTACGAAAAAATGAAAGATGTGATTGTAAACCCGAACACGGTTTATCAGTGGCGCAGAGTTTATATCCGCGAGAATAAAAGCGGAGTCTGCCCGACGTTGACAGCAAACATGGGCGAGGGCGGACACAATGTTCCGATTGTCCGGACTTCAAAAGGAATCAGAAAATTAACGCCTGAAGAATGTCTTGGATTTCAAGGATTTCCAGTTGATATAAAAAATCCATTCCGATTTCCGGACACAATTGCGCAAAGCAAGAAATATAAGCAGGCAGGAAACAGCGTGACAGAGCCCTTGATAGAGCGCGTAGCAAGAAATGTAATTCAATTCGTGAGGGAGAATGAGAGATGAATTTTATGGATGAATGGAAACAAAATAAGGAGTATTTTTCCTTGCTTGAACTTATGGCGCGCCTTTCAAATCTTTTTAGCGACAGCTCAATTCCATTCTTGCATTACAGGGTTACTGAAAATCTTTTCTGTAAGTATTATAAAGCGGAAAATCTTTCGCGCTCAGATACAGCTTACGATGCAAAAAATGGCTCGTTTGGAGTCGGAATAAAAACTTTTACTTTGGCAAATAATGCAAGCACAGAAAAGGTCGCAGAATTTAATTCAATAAGTTCAGAATTGAAAAAATATAAAGGATATGATTTAGCCTATCAGCTTGCAGTCGCACGCAATGAAAGAATGATGCTGGGCCAGCGGCTTTATGGCATTTCAGATGGCTGCTATCACATTATCGGCCGGGTTGAGAATGGCCTTACAGTTTTTAACTCTTCCTATCCTCTTTTAAATACAGAAAAAATTCATGTAATAAAAGATACAGAAAAATCGCTTCAATTTGATGACGGAAAAGAGTTCTATAATTTCAATTATTCAAAAAGTACTTTGTTCAAGCATTTTGAAGTTCCTGAAGATTCCAAAGAAAAACAAGAAATTTCAGTTTCTATTATCCAAGATCCTTATGAGCTTCTTCGGAAACTTATTGACACAGAGGATTATGAAGGCAAATACACAGATATTTACAATATTCATAAAGTAATCCACGAGCAAGTCGCAAGCTTCAAAAAGCAATTAAGGTTTGGAATTGACTATGTGTATCTGCCGCTTTATTCAGAAAGACTAAAAGAAGTTCCTTTAAAATCTGGTCTGAACCAATGGAACGCAGGCGGCAGAGCACGGGATGCAAATGAGATTTATATCCCGATTCCTCTTTCTATTCACCATGATTTTCCAGCTTTTTTCCCTCCGCGTGATACTCCATTTACACTTCATCTTCCAAACGGTTCTTCAATGTCTGCAAAAATCTGTCAGGACGGCGGAAAAGCGCTTATGTCAAATCCGAATAAAGAATTAGGAAAATGGCTTTTGCGGGATGTTCTTCACCTTAAAGAAGGCGAGCTTTTGACAATGGAAAAACTCAATCTCTTTGGCTTTGACAGCGTGATTATTACAAAAAACGATTCAGAAAATTTCAAAATAGATGTCCGGAGACGAAGTGAGAATGAATGATTTTTTCTCCCTATTAAAACGACATGGAGAGTTACAGAAGATTGGAATTTGACTTTAGCCAATAAGTCTGTTTCTTTATCCCTCCGCCTTCCTGAAAAACGAAGTCCTTACAGGAAAAATGGCTTAACCTCCCTATAATTCCAAATTCCCACCTTCCATTCTGTCTGTACATATTTCCCAGCTTGGCTGTATAAGAGCCCCAGTTTGATTGTGCTTACGCCCCAGACAAGTTGTATAAGCACTACAGTTTGTCTGGGCTTGCTATACAGTTTGTCTGTAGTGTAAGAATTTTTTTTTGAATATTTAGCCTAAATTTCGAGTTTTATAATTTTATGTCATTATCGGGCTTGACCCTGCGATGTTTCTGAAAGAAACTCGGTTGATAATCTATTGAAAATTTCCAACAGATTCCTGATCGAGTTTACTGCGTAAACATCGCAGTGTCGTAGCACGGGAATGACACTTAAATTACTGTTCTTATCAAAACTCGACATTTGGGCTATTTATAATTTGTCATCGACTTGAATTTTTGTTTGGCAGTTTATGAAGCGTTTTCTATCGTTCTATAGTTTTGTCATGTTTTTTCAGTTAGATTTCCTGCCGATTGTCAAAAAGCCTTTCAGTCTCTTTTATTCTTGAGTCTAGTGTTCTGCACAAAATTTCCGCGCGCTCCGGCTCGATGTACGGATTTTTTGATATGAGCTTTCCGAAGAATTCTGGAATTCCATACAGTTTCTCAAAGTTCAAATCTGCACAGTATTCCTTGAATGGAATCCGTTTCATCTGTTCCTTCTGGTTTGGAGCGAACGGCTTTGCCTTTATTTTTAAAGATTCACGCAAGTATGGATTTCGTAATGAGAACACGCTTTCTCTGTGGAAAAATGAAGTTCCGCTGTCGAACACTGGTGCAAGACCAAGCCATTCAAGCGTGTCAGGATTCCTTAAAAAACCGAAGTTGTTGTAGTGCCTGTCGGTGTTGGCAATTATAAAGTCAACCGTGAGCATATTGCAGATTTCCTGCTTTAGTTTTTCTGTGTCTTTGAATCCCAGTTCCTGGCAGCAGTTTATCATATGGTTGAAGTTTGAAGTATTGTTGTCTTTTTTTAAAGTATTTACAATGTGCCAGGCTGGAACAAGCTCTGTCTGCGGCGACACAAAGTCTGGGCATGATGAATAAAAAGTTTCATCAGATTTTATGATTTTGTATTCAACGTGTTTTATTCCGAGCCTACCACAAATTTCGGAAGTCAAAACTTCATTGAACGGCTCCTGATAATACGGCGCGCTTCCGGCTTTTAGAAGAATCCTCTCTCCGTTGTTTATTATCCATTTTTTCTTGAGCCATCCGTCGGATGTGTTGTCCGGGGAAACAAGGTTCAGCTTGTCCGTGCTGTCTGAATTCAGAACGCCGAAGAGAGCTTTTCCTACGTCGTCTGAAAAACTGTTCTGAAAGAAATTCACATCTTTCCAGGACAGGCTGCTTGCTAAAGGCTTTGCCCAGTAGTGGTCAGAAAGGCTTAGACCGTAGCTTTTTTCTATGAGATAATCCGTGGTGATGTTTCCGAGCTGCTCAAGGGCGGTGTCAAGATTCTGGCGGCTTGCAGGAATAGAGCGGCCTTTCCACCATGAGCGGAACTGGCTTTTCAGCGTTTTTCCTTTTTCATTGTCTGGCGATATTCCAACAGGAAGATGCTCCTTGCAAATGACTTCAGAGACTTCGGAGAGTTCCTCATCCTCGGTTGAGAATCTTAAAACCGGAATATCTTTGTGGCAAAGAATGTAGTTCATTATTCTTCCTTATTAGTTACAATATATTGCAAAAACGGCTTGGTTTACAAGTTATTTTTCATGCGAAAAAATAGAGGAAAAAATAATCAATATTTACAAATTTGTGAAAAATATTTCAAAAATAACTTGATTTATTTATAAAATTAATATATATTTTACTTAGATGCTAAAACATAAAGAATCAAAAAAAAGATTCTTTTAAGCCTTAAAACGAGAGGTACATTTATGGGAGTAACGGCATTTGGAAAAATTTTGAGAAAAAGAAGAATTGATTCTTCGGAAATTCTTGGAGACATGGCAAAGCGGCTTGACGTAAGTTCGGCTTACCTTTCTTCAATTGAAAATGGTCTGCGTGAGATTCCTGACTCTTTTGTTGAAAAAATTGCAAAGGAATACGGTCTTTCAGAGGCAGAAAAACTGGAGCTTGAAGAAGCACAGGCGCAGTCAAAGGGCAGTGTGAATGTTCCTCTTGGCGAGCAGAAAGATTCAAGCGAATATCTTGAAACCGCTGTAATGTTTGCCAAGGATTTTTCAAAGCTTACAGAACAGCAGGTCAGGCTTATGAAAGAGTTGCTTGAAAAGTTTCAGGCGGAATCTTCGGGAGAGAAAAATGGAAGTGGTGCAGTATGAAACACATTTAAAAGACGTAGAGTATTCAGAAACTCTGGTTCTTTCTGAAAACGAGATTAAAATCGCTTCGTTCTGGAGCCACTTGCTTTGCACGGCTACCACAAACCAGAAGTTCGAACCGCTCTTTGTAATGGAAAATATAATTCCCTGTTTTGACAGGACTTTCAATTATCTGATTGAGCCTGAAGATTTCTGGAAGCACGGAAAAGATGTGGCGGCTTTTTATAATGCGGCTCAAAACATGATTGTCATCAGAAGCGATGTCTATGAAGGCGCGCAGAATGGAAGCTATATCGATGTGATTACGATTGCGCATGAGGTAGTGCACTGTATCCAGTCGATTATCTTAAGATTCATAAGAATCTTTGAGTGCGCGGAATTCAAAAAGGAGCTTTCAAAAATCAAGGTGGAGCAGATTCAGGAGCATGAATTCCAGACTGATTTAATAATGCGGCTTTTGTTCTCTCCGGAAGAAATTACAAAGGGCAGAACGCAGGAGGAGGTTTTGGACGAGTATGTGCTAAAGCCTGTTCTTTCGCTTCTTTGCATTCTGATAAAAAAAGTTGGAAAGCAGTTCTTGGATTTGATAAAAGAAGAGAATTCAAAAATTCCTGCTGCAACTCAGAGCTATCTGGAGGCAGTCTAAAATGAAGAAGAAATATAGGAGGAAGCGGATGCACAACGGAATTGCCAATGCTCTTGCAAAAAAAAACTTGAACCTACGCCAATAGATTCAAGTTTTGCAGAATTAAGTCAGGATATGCTTAACTCAAAAATAACTTTGTATATCCTACTTTTTATTCTGTCTTTTTGCAAGAGCCAGAACAGCGTGCCGGTAAAACTAGATGAGTAAAATTACCGACTAAAACATTGCCGCATGGCAAAATTTAAAAGGCTCTTCACGCCATAAGCTGAAGAAGGATATATATGGAACACATTTCCACATTGGAAAACAGCTCATCATTAGTGAGTATTACATTAAAAGAAAACAAATTAAGAAAAGATGGAACTTATTACGCTACTGTAACGCGCAACAAGGCAAGCTTTAGAAACATTCTTTCAGAAATCGCGGAAGAAAACAAAGGAATAGATCCGTTCATTTTGCAGTATTGCGCAATTCTTATGCAGAAGAAAATATTAAAGTTTCTTGAACAAGGAAAAGCCGTGAACATTCTTGATCTTGGAACTATGTATATTGCAATGAATGTTTCTGCAAAGTCAAAAACTGAAGTTCCACAAAACGGAAAGTTCAAGGTAAGATTTTCTCCTACAAAGCTTACAAATTCTTCTTTGCAGAATCTTAACATTGACAAAATTGTCTACAACGACAAGTCCCCGGAAATTGATTCTGTGGCAGACATCAGCTCAGAAGAAGAGAATGTTCTTTTGCTAGGCGAACCGGCAAAAATAACTGGAGCGAACCTTAAGCTTGGAAGCGAAGAAAGCGGAATCTACTTTGCGGCCGTTGACTCAGACGAAAATCTTGAAGAACCTTCCGTCTGGACAAGGGTTGACGATTCAAAAGTATTCCGCAACAAGCCTGCGGAACTGAATTTCTTTGTGCCGCAAACTTTGGATTCTTCAAAAAGCTACAGAATCGTAATAAAAACAAACTATATTTCCGCAAGCGTTACCCGCAAGGAATTTTTAGAGTCCGTAAGCAACACTGTAAAAATAAAAGAATAGCGGTGCTGTAAGAAACTAAAATCTTCCCGGTTCTGTCATAATTATTTGTGCTGGAACTGGGAAGATTCAATTTTAGCCGTCATACATTTTATAGAAAAATTTTCCTAAACGATGCTATAATAATATTTAACTTAACTGTCATTCTCGTGCTTGACACGGGAATCTTGTGCTGCAGGAATAATGACATTAAATTTAATTTACACACTTTTTTTTCAGGAGTCGCCCATGCAGAATTATACGCTTGAAGCTGCCGCAAAAAAACAAAATGAAATTCAGGAAAGTTTAAAATCGCAGCCGAAGAATTTTCTGCTTCCGGTTTTTCATGCGTTTTCTCCGGCGGGATGGTGCAACGATCCGAACGGCTTTTCGTTTTTCGGCGGAAAATGCCATCTGTTTTTTCAGTATCATCCGTATTCGACGCAGTGGGGACCGATGCACTGGGGGCATCTTTGCACTTCGGATTTTGTCCGCTGGGAAATTCTTGACCCTGCTCTTGTTCCTGATTCTGCTTTTGACTGCGAAGGCTGCTTTTCCGGCACGGCAATTGAATTTGAAGGCAGGCATATTCTTGCGTACACTGGAGTTTCAAAAAATGAAAAAGGTGAAACTTTGCAGAACCAGTGCTTGGCGGAAGGCGACGGTCTTTGCTACAAAAAGTTTAAAAAGAATCCTGTGATTACTGCGGCGGACGTTCCGTTTGAATTTCAGAAAGGAGATTTCCGCGATCCAAAGTTGTGGCGCGAAGATGGAAAATTTTACATGGCGTGTGTTCTTAAAATGCCAGACGGAAAAGGCGCGCTTGTCTGCTTCCGCTCTGAAAATCTTCTTGACTGGAAGTTTGTTTCTGTGATTGACAAGAGCCGCGGAAAAAGCGGAATGTGGGAGTGTCCCGATATTTTTAAATTGTGTGGAAAGGACGTTGTGATTTTTTCTCCGCAGGAAATGAAAGCTGACTTTGAGAACGGACTTCACGATGGAAACAACAGCGTCTACATGACAGGAATTCTGAAGTGGCCGGAATTTGTTTTTGAGCGCGAAAAGCGGAATGAAAATTCTCTTGACTTTGCGCAGATTGACGGCGGAATTGATTTTTATGCGCCGCAGACTTGCCTTGCTCCTGACGGACGAAGAATCATGATTGCCTGGATGCAAAACTGGGAATCGTACATCACGCCCAAAAATTATCTTTGGTCTGGCATGATGACTTTTCCTCGTGAGCTTGAGTTGAAAAACGGAAAGTTTTTTCAGAATCCTGTGCGCGAGCTTTTGTTATATAGAAAAAAATGTGAAAGCGGCATTGTCTCTGAATCTTCCGTGTTTGTAAAAAATGATTTTTTGCATGGGGATATTGAGCTTGATCTTTTTTTTGATTTTGAAAATTCAGCGGACTGCAAAAATCAAAATGAAAAATTTTCTTTTGTGCTAAGCAGAAATTTTGCTGGCAAAAAATTTTCCGTAGAATTCACTTGCGACTTTGCAGAACAAACGCTTTGCTTTGACAGAAGAAATTCCGTTGGCGGCGGAGGAAAAATAAATTTCCGCAAAATGAAACTTCCGCCGTCTTCGTTCAGCTATGAGGAATCAGCTCACGGAAAAAAGATTTCTCTGCGGATTTTAATTGACACTTGCTCCATGGAAGTTTTTGTTAATGGCGGAGAGACGGCGTTCACAAATGCGTTCTTTCTTGTTCCTGCTGCTTTTGTTAGCTCTGAAAATTCTGCGGTGCTTGAAATGTCTGTTTCAAAAAATATTCGCGCTGAATATAAAGTTTTTGAAATTTAAATTACGGAGATTTGCAAAATGAAAAATTACGATGTTGTTGCGCTGGGAGAGCTTCTTGTGGATTTTACTCAGAACGGAATGAGCGCGCAGGGAAACTGGCTTATGGAAGCGAACTCTGGAGGCGCGCCATGCAATGTTCTTGCGATGCTTTTAAAGCTTGGACATTCAGCTTCGTTTGTTGGAAAAGTCGGAGATGATATGTTTGGAAAAATGCTCAAGTCAAAAATTGAAAATCTTGGAATCGGAACAGAAAATCTTGTGTTTTCAAAAAAATACAAAACAACGCTCGCTTTTGTTCACACTGCAAATGATGGCGACAGAAGTTTTTCGTTTTACAGAAATCAAGGCGCGGATTCCATGCTTGAAAAATCTGAAATAAAATCAGAGTTGATTTCAGACGCGAAAATATTTCACTTTGGAACTTTGTCAATGACAAATGAAATTTGCTTTGATGCCACTAAGTTTGCGCTTGAGACTGCAAAAAATTCTGGAGTGCTCCGTTCGTTTGATCCGAATCTGCGGCTTCCGCTTTGGGAAAATGAAAATCAGGCAAAAGAAAAAATTTTGTTTGGACTTTCAGAATGTGAAATCTTAAAGATTGCGGCGGAAGAGCTTGAATTTGTTTCCGGCGAAAAATCTATTTGCGATGGCATAAACTGGATCCGCTCAAAATTTAAAATTCCGCTGATTACAGTTACCAAGGGCAAGGACGGAAGCGAAGCGTTTTTCTCTGACGGAAAAATTTCTTTGCATGAAACAGCCGGAACATTTTCAAACGTAAAAACAATTGACACGACTGGAGCGGGCGACACATTCTGCGCTTGCATCCTGCATGAAATTCTTTGCGCTGGATACGAAACTTTTTCTAGGGAGCGTCTGCAAAAAATGCTTGTCTTTGCAAATGCCGCTTCATCGCTTGTAACAACAAAAAAAGGCTCGCTTTCAGTAATGCCTGCGCGTTCGGAAATTAAGCAGCTTATAAAAGATTTCAGCAAAAAATAACTGGCAAAAAAAATTCATAAAGTTTTCGATATTGCTCTTTGTTCTATTGAAATTCTGTGGGAAAGTGTTATTATTTATATAGCAATTATATAGAAGATTTTTGTTTTTTATTCGCCAGTTTTGCTTTGCAGGGGAGGGCTTGTGAAGTCCAACATTCTTACAGATTTTCTGAACGACCATTTTGTTTTGTTTACAAGCGTTCTCTCCGGGATTCTTTGCGCGCTTTATGTATGGAAAGGTTTTAACGAAGGATTTTTCGCAGGAACTTGGATTGTTGCCTTGATGAATTTTCTTTATATTCCGACTGCGGCTATTTTCAAGCGGAAATGTTTTTCTTATTTTTATCTTGTCTATTCAGTGATTCTTGTTTTTTTGATTGCGTTTGAAAAAACTTTTTTGTTCAATAATTTTACGGCTCTCTTTATTGTGTGTATTGTTGTTATGATAAAGCCCAAAGTAAAATATATTGCCATGTCGCTTTATTTTGGTGCGGTTTGTGTTGCTTTTTCTATAAACGGCGAAAGTGTGTTTCATTTTTTGATTCACATTGCCCGCAGCATCTGGTTTGTTGGAAGCGTTTTCTTTGTTCTTGGAAATCAGTTTGAACGCAAGCGGCTTGTGCTTTATGAAGATGAAGTGAAAATTCTTGAGCAGCTTTGCGATGGAAAAATCTACCAGAAAGAAGTTGAAGGCTTCAGCGAAAACACCGTGTACAGAAAACTCAAGGCGGCGCGTGAACGCAACGGAAACATTACGCGTGAGCAGTTAATCGCTTTGTTCAAAAAAGAGCGCATGGGAAGAAAATCATCAGAAAAAACATTCCGTCAGATTTAGTTTCCATGCCGCATTTTTTTATTGCCGTCCGCCAAGTTCTTTATCAAGCACATAAAGACCTTCTGGTGTTGAGCCGAACATTTTGTATTTGTCTATAAGCTCCTTTGCCTTTTGCTCTTCTTCAAGCTGTTCGTTTATAAACCAGTTCAAGAAATTTTTTGCAAACAAATTTTTTTCTTTTTCAGCTTGAAAGTAAAGCGTGGTTATGAGATTTGTTACGTACTCCTCGTGCTCAAGGCTTTGATTTAAAACTTGCGAAATTGTTTCAGGCTTGTTCTTTGGCGCGCCAATCGGCATAAGTTCCACAGGCTGATTTACTTTGCACAAGTAGTCGTAAATTTTCATTGCGTGCTCTTCCTCTTCTTTTGCCTGCTGTTTGTACCATTCAGCAAATCCGGCAAGTCCTTTCATGTCAAAAAAAGCCGCAAACCCAAGATAAATATAAGCTGACTCAAATTCTTTTTGAATCTGCGTGTTCAGCATTGAAGTTAAAGTTGTAGTCGTGTTCATAAAAATCCTCCGTGAAATTTAATATTCCGCTTTCCAAAGCCTGTGGATGTTGCAATATTCATAGGCGGCTTCAACTCGCTCCCCGGTCATAACTGCAAAATCTACGCTTGGAGAGTTTCCGGGACGAAGCCACTTTTGCTGGATTCCTTTATCAGTCTGAAGCAAAATCCATTCGATGTAGTGTTCTGCTTCTGACGGATGAAGTTTTGAGCCTACAGTAACAGAAACTGTGTTTCCTGCAACTTTGATTACAGGAATGTGTTTTTCTGTAGAGCCGTCTGTTGTTCCCGGCACAAGTTCCTGCATTTCTTCTCCGCAGCAAATTGTTGGAACTCCAGAGTCCTTTACGATGGCGATGATTTTTCCGCAGTGCCTGCAATAATAAAATTTCAACTGCATAATGACCTCCAAAAAATTTTGCAAGACCGGCTTGAAAAATAACTGCATTTTTTTTGCTGCCTGTTATTTTCTTTTTGCCTTGCGTTTACGCTTTTAAGATACCACAAAAAAATCCTGTGTAAACAAAAAACGTCCGCAAACGGTCATCAAAAAATCACCAGCGGTATGATGAGAGAAAATTTCATTGCTGTTCATAAACAAGCAGTTTATATTAACGGATTTGTGAAGGGAAAATAGGAATTTTAAGAGTTTTTATCTTATTTTCTCTTCAAAACTCAATATCTGAAATGCTAAATGCGTAGCGTTCTACTGATTTAGCCTTGCATTTTCCGTGGAAAAATATTACATTTGCGTTGCGCAGTTTATGATTCCTCATAACTCTCCTGCGCTTTATAAATTAAAATTCTTATGGAGGTTGGCGGTTTTGTTTCCGCTGATATTTTATGAAAAAATTCTTTTCTTTTGTTTCCCGCGAAGCTGACGACTTTAAAATTCTTTTGAGAAACATTCCTTCACTTACAGTTTCAATTTTTATTTTGTCTGTTGTCTGTGCGAATCTTATTGCGAACAAAGAGCTTGTGAGTTTTAAATATGTTGCGCTTGACTGCGGATTTGCGTTCAGCTGGATTATGTTTTTGTGCATGGATGTAATCTGCAAAAGATGGGGTGCGAAGGCTGCGATAAAAATTTCACTTGTTGCTCTTGCCGCGAATCTTTTTATCTGCGTTTCATTTGCGTTGCTTGCAAAGACTCCGGGAAAGTGGGGCGAATTTTACACTTCTGAAAATCAGCTTGTCAATGATGCGCTCAATGCAACTTTCGCTGGCTCTTGGTATGTTGTGCTCGGCTCGTCTGTCGCCTTTGTTTCGTCATCGGTTGTAAATGCTTTGCTTAACTGCGCAATCGGAAATCATTTTAAGTCGGACGGATTTTTTTCATTTGCATTCCGCTCTTATATTTCAACTGCAATAGCGCAGCTTGTGGACAATTTTATTTTTGCCACAATTGTTTCAAAAGTTTTCTTTGGCTGGACTTGGATTCAGGTTTTTGTATGCTCGGCGATTGGGGCAGGCTTTGAGCTTTTGGGCGAAATATTTTTTTCAGGCTTGGGATATAAAGTTGTCCGCCAGTGGGAAAGAGAAAAAGTCGGGCAGGAATATATTGAATACAGAAAGGCTAATGCAAAATGAAAGTTTTAATTACAGGAACGAGCAGAGGAATTGGCAGAGCGTGCGCTTTAAAATTTCTTGCTGAAAAAAATGAAGTCATCGGGCTTGATGTGCGCCCCGACTCAATAAGCGGCGATTCTTCTGTAAAGAATGCGGAATGTTATAAACATTTTGTCTGCGACATTTCAAAAGAAAATTCTCTTCCTGAAATAAGCGGCGTTGAAATTCTTGTGAACAACGCAGGAATTCAAACTGCCAGCAATTTCAGCCTTGATGATATAAAAGTGAATCTTGTTGGAACAATGGCGGTTACAGAAAAATATGCGTTTCAGAAAAAAATAAAATCGGTTTTATTCAATGCTTCCGTTTCAGCGCTTACAGGAAACGAGTTTGCTTCTTATGCCGCGTCAAAAGCTGGAGTTGTGGGCTACATGAAAAACTGCGCGATTCGGCTTGCAAATGAATATCGGGCGACTTGCAATGCCTTGTGCTTTGGCGGAATCCTTACGGAACTGAATGCGCCAGTTGTTCAGGATAAATCGCTTTGGAAAAAAATCATGGACGTAACTCCGCTAAAACGTTGGGCGACTGCGGAAGAAGCCGCTGACTGGATTTACTTTATGACTGCGATAAACAAATTCTGCACAGGGCAGGCAATCGATATTTCCGGCGGAGAACGCAACTGTGCCGACTTGTTCGTGTGGTAAAAATTTGACATTTCAGCAGTTATTACTTTATAATTACATTAGGTTTGTCAAGGAGGTTTTTATGGTGGTTTCTGTAGTTCCTATTGGAAATTCTCGTGGAATAAGATTTCCCAAAATGATATTAGATAAATTTTTAGTGAAAGACAAAATGAATATGAAAGTAACCGAAAAAGGCATTCTGCTTACTCCTATAAAAGAAAATCCTCGTGAAGGCTGGGCGGAAGCATTTTGTGAAATGCACAAAAATAAAGATGATGTGATGGAGGACATTCCTTCTTCAGAGGAGTTTGAATGGGAATGGTAATAAATCAATATGATGTTTATCTTGTAAACTTAGATCCAACTGTTGGACATGAAATAAAAAAGACTCGTCCTTGCCTTATAATTTCTCCTGATGAAATAAATAATAATATCAGCACTATAATTATTGCTCCTATGACAACAAAATCCCATTCATATCCGACAAGAATTCCAGTGAGATTCGAAGGAAAAAATGGCTGGATTGTTTTGGATCAAATAAGAACTGTAGATAATATTCGTCTTATAAAAAGGCTTGGAAAAATATCAAAAAAAGAAGTTTTAGAAGTGAAAAAGATTCTGAAAGAAATGCTTGTGAATTGAAATTGTTTTTGTCTGTTTTTCATATTCTTTTTAGTTGACTTGCCGGTATTTTCAATGCTAAATTTTAAGAATGAGATTTTCTTCTAGTCGTTTTGTCCGCTGTTTTTTATTTGTGCTTTTGTTTTTTCCTTGCTTTGGGTTTTCATTTTCTGCATTCAATTTAAAATGTGAAGAGCCTGAGCTGCTTTCATTATTCAAAAAGGCTTATCCTGATATTCAGTTTAAAAGCGAATACAATGCGTTTGCCGGCGACTGGAAAATTTCACTTTCGCATGGCGGAAGAACTGCGGAATTTTTCTGGGCGGACGGAATGTTTTTGCCTGAATCCGAAATCGAAAATAAAAATCTGTACAATTCTTTTCTATATGAATATGATTTTGTTCTGCATGACCCGGCGGATTTTACAGACGAGGACATTGAAAAAATCCGGCAGTTCAGTTCTCCAGAAAACAGAACAAGCGGCAAGGGAACGCCTCCATTTTTTTACGACTTTGTATATGACTGCAAGACAAGAGTTTCCCTTGAGCAGCATATAAAAAAAATATCGTTCCTTGGAAAAAAAACAAATGCGCATGAGCGACTTAGAGAGCCTCTTGCAAAAGTCGAAAAAGAAATTCTTGAAGCTTCAAAGTCTGATGCGGAAGTAAAAAATTTTTTAGATACACTTTTAAGCGCGGACAGTTATTCTTGGCGGAATATAAGCGATTCTGGCAATCGTTCTTTTCATAGTCTTGGACTTGCGCTTGACTTGCTTCCAAGAGGCTGGAAGCAGAAAAATGTATACTGGGCATGGAGACGAGATATTGACGGAGACAACTGGATGAAGCTTCCGCTTGAAAGAAGATGGATGCCACCGAAAAAAGTAATTGAGATTTTTGAAAACAACGGATTTTTGTGGGGCGGAAAGTGGGCAATCTGGGACAATATGCATTTTGAATATCGCCCAGAAGTTATTCTTTTCAGCAGATTGCAGAATAAGCAATCCCGGTAATTTTCCTGCCTTGAATTTTATTTTCCTAGCTCAAGGATGCTTTCTTTTATTGCGTTTGTGTCAGTAAGAAGTTTTTCTGTGCGTTCTTTTACTGTCTGTGTAAGTTCGCGCATTGTTCCTACTGCCTGCAAAAGCTGCTTTCCGCCTTCGTTCTGTTCGGAAATTGCACGGCGCACAGTCTGCTCCTGCTCAACCACAGTTCCAGAAAGCTGCACAACTTCTGAAAATTCCTTTTGGACATCTCCAGTGTCTTTGAACGTTGCATCGATTAGCTGCTTTACATTTTTTAGAACATCAGAAATTTTGCGTGCTTGTGAGCCTGAATTTTCAGCGAGTTTTCTTATTTCGTCGGCTACAACTGCAAATCCTCGCCCGGAATCTCCTGCGTGGGCGGCTTCTATTGCGGCGTTCATGGCAAGAAGGTTTGTCTGGCTTGCAATTTTTTGAATAACGCTGCTCATTTCGCTAAGTCCGTTTGAGTTTTCTTCAATCTTGGAAACAAGCTCGGCAACATTTTCAATTCCTGCCATTCCTTTTCTTGTTGCTCCGTCAAGAAGTCCCACGGATTCAGCGTTGTGTTCAAGAATTGAATTTATAGAATTTATGTTTGCAATCATTTCTTCAACAGCGGAAGAAGAAGTTGAAACGCTTTCGCTCATGTTGCGTGCGGCATCTGTCAAAGTCTGGACATCGCGTCCGTTTTCTGTAAGTTTTTCAGCTCCGGCTTCAACAACTTTACGCACAGACTGTTTTACTTCGTCCTGATGCTGCTCGTTCATTATGTCCTTTAAAATATTTGTGTAATGAGTGCAGTTTTCAGGGTGGTTCAGTCCGTTGTAAATTGCAACCGCCATCTGCTCGCAGTTTTCATATCCGCAGGCACCACAGTTTAAAATGTCCGCCTTTGTTTTTTTGTGCATATCTGTGTAGATTTTTTGAATTTCTTCCTGCGAAGGCTCTTTTATTGTTTGGCGGAAATATGCACTTCTGTCAACATAAGTTCTGTCGTAAAGTCCGGGCTTCCAAAACTCATCGATTGCCTTGTTAAGTTTTTTCAGAGCGGATTTTTTGCTGTGTCCTTTTTTTGCCCAGTACGAACGGCGCTCCTGCATTCGGTTTTCTACAAAAGATTCCATTTCGTCAAGGTGCATTCCCTTATTTGTAGTTCCGGCTCCTTCGTTGCATCCGTTTTCGCAGTTAAGGCAGTCAACTAAAGTGAAGCACGGCTTTTTGTTTTTATTCGCTTCTGAAAATTTTGCAAGATAATGAAAAACTTTTGGATTGCCTTCAATCTTACGCGTCTTTTCTGAAATGCCCGGAACAAAGCGTTCTGCGGTTCTCATAAGTCCGCCCGGAGTTGAATAAAGAACTCCACGTTCCGCGGCAGGATTTTCGTATTCTACTTTTGGAAATGAATCGAGCTTAAGATTTTTTTCTTCCATATATTTCTGGATTGAGCGCATTGTTACGTTGTAGTCGCACACTCCAGTTTCGTCGAACTCACGCCGTTTTGCATAGCATGGCGAAATTGCCGCGATTTTATATCCGCTGTATTTTGTATAAAATTCTTTTATCATTTTTGCGCAGTGAAGCATCGGGCTGTCGGCAGGCGCAAGATATTTTATGAGTTCTGGGCGGTAAGTTTCAATAAACGAAACAAGGGCAGGACAAGGCTGAGAAATTACGCAATCTGGATTTTTGTTTTTAATATATTCAACATAAGATTTTGTTGTAAGCTCCGCGCCAAAACTTACATCAAAAACAGCTTCCACACCAAGCGACTTTAAAAATCCGTTCAGTTCAAGGTCTTTTCCGCGGAAACTAACAATTGCGGCAGGCGCAACAATCGCCACGATTTTTTCACCTTTTTTAAGAGATTCAAAGAAAAGTTCTGCGTCGTCAATTCCTTTTCTTGCGCCGTGAGTGCAGGCTTCAATGCAAGAGCCGCAACCTATGCAAAGTTTTTCGTCAAATGCAACGTGGTCTCCAGCTCCGTTGTTGCACATTTTTACAGGACACACCGCAATGCACCTTTGGCAGTTTACGCATTTTTCTTTGTCTACGGAAATTACTGAACGATATTTTCCAGTTTGTGTGTTTAGATTTTTTGTCATGTCGAACTCGGTAAAAAGTGATTTAGTGAATTTGGTTTCGGCTAGTATCTAACGAAAACGGTTTTTCGTCAACCATTGATATTTTCTATAATTTTATTTCTTTGCGAGCCTGCTGATTTTATTGACATTGTGCGGAAAAAGTTTATAATTATGCAAAACTTTGTAAAAGGAGTGTATAAAAATGCAGTTTATTGATGGCGGAGTTACAGCTCCTAAAGGATTTACAGCGAATGGAATGCTTTGCAAAATAAAGGAAAGCAGCACAAAAAACGACCTTGCGCTTGTTTTTAGCGAAAAGCTTTGCAATGCGGCCGGCGTATTTACACAGAATAAAGTCAAGGCAGAAAGCGTAAAGCTTACAAAAGAAAATATTGCCAACGGAAAAGCTCAGGCTGTTATTGCCAACTCTGGAAACGCAAATGCTTGTACTGGCGAACAGGGCGCGAAAGTTGCGCGAAAAATGGCGAGCCTTGCAGCTGATGTTCTTGGAATAAATCCTAATGATGTTATTGTTTACTCCACAGGCGTAATCGGCAAGCAGCTTCCTGTTGAAAAAATCGAAAAGAATATTCAGACTTTAAAAGACGGACTTTCCAAGGAAGGACATAAAGAAGCCCGCGCTGCAATAATGACAACAGACACTCATTACAAGGAATGCGCTGTAGAAACTGTAATCGGCGGAAAAACTGTAAGAATCGGAGCAATGGCAAAAGGTTCTGGAATGATTCATATAAACATGGGAACAATGCTCAGCGTTATGACAACTGACTGCGCTATTTCTTCCCAGATGCTTGAAAAAGCCTTGCGCAAATCTGTTGCTGGAACTTACAACTGCGTTTCAATTGACGGCGACACTTCCACAAACGACAGCCTGACTGTTCTTGCAAACGGAATGGCAGGAAACGATGAAATCACTTGCGAAGGAAAAGACTTTGAGATTTTTTACGAAGCCTTGAATGCAATAAATACCCAGATGGCAAAAAAGATTGCAGGAGACGGAGAAGGTGCAACCAAGCTGATTGAATGCAATGTTTCCGGGGCGAAGGACGTTGAAACTGCGCGTGGTCTTGCAAAAGCCGTTATAAGCTCAAGCCTTGCAAAAGCCGCAATTTTTGGAAGCGATGCGAACTTCGGGCGTTTTTTGTGCGCAATGGGATATTCAGGATTTGACTTTTCGCCTGAAAAAACTTCCATAACTTTTGAAAGCGCGGAAAATTCCATGCGGACTGGTGCGACTGATTTTATCGGCGAGCAGAAAGGGAAACGCACTTCGCTTAAAGTTTTTGAAAACGGAGTTCCTCTTGACTTTGACGAGGCATTGGCAAAAAAAGTTCTTCAGGAAGCGGAAATAAAAATCAACATTGAATGCCAGGACGGAACTGCCTGCGGAACTGCCTGGGGCTGTGATTTGACTTACGAATATGTTAAAATAAACGGCGATTACAGAACCTAAAACACGGAGCAAAAAATTGAATACAAATGAACCTGATATAGAAGAAATTGATCCTCGGCTTGACAATGCGCATTGGTCTGATGTGCTTGTTCAGGCTCTTCCGTATTTTAAGCATTGGGTCGGAAAAGTTGTTGTCGTAAAGTACGGCGGAAACGCTATGCTTAATGCGGATTTGAAGAAGCACGTAATGGAAGATATTGTTCTATTAAACACGATTGGAATCCATGTTGTGCTTGTTCACGGCGGCGGTCCTGAAATTAACAATATGCTTGGAAGAGTCGGCAAGAAAAGCAAATTCATAAACGGACTTCGCTACACTGATGCGGAAACAATGGAGATTGTCCAGATGGTTTTGACTGGAAAACTGAACAAGGACATTGTTGCTCTTCTTCTTGAAAACGGCGGAAAGGCTGTTGGCTTGAGCGGAGTTGATTCAGGACTTTTGAAGGCTGTGAAAATCCAAAAAGACGGACAGGACTTGGGTTTTGTCGGTGAAGTTACAGAAGTGAACCCTGAAATTCTTGAGTCGCTTTTGGAGCAGAATTTTATTCCTGTAGTTTCGACTGTTGCCTTGGGCTGCGATGGCGACAATGTCCGTTACAACATAAATGCCGACACTGCCGCTGCGAAAATTGCCGTGGCTCTTCATGCTGAAAAATTTGTTCAGCTTACAAATGTGCCTGGCGTTTTAAAAGATGTGAATGATCCGAAGTCTTTGATTCAGCGGATTCATATTGGCGATGTTGAAAAATATATAGACCAAGGAATAATTGCCGGCGGAATGATTCCGAAGATTGAGTGCTGTATGCTTGCCCGAAACGGCGGTGTTCCGCGCACTCATATTATTGACGGCCGTGTTCCTCATTCGCTTTTAATTGAAATGTTCAGCGACCGCGGAATTGGAACGATGATTTACTAGAGGTTAACATGGGAAGCAAAAAAGTTTTAAATAATTACGGCTCTTTTGATGTTGTTTTTAAGAGCGGAAAAGGTTCTGTTCTTACAGATATAAATGGAAAAAAATATATTGATTTTCTTGCGGGAATCGCAGTGAACAGCTTGGGGCATAATTTTAAGCCGCTTGTAAAAGCTGTGTCTAGCCAGGCAAAAAAACAGATTCATGTCTGCAATTATTTTCTTAGCGACATTGGCATAAAGTATGCGGATGAACTTTTGAATGCTACAGGATTTGAAGGCGTGTTCTTTGGAAACAGCGGCGCGGAAGCAAATGAAGCTGCGATAAAACTTGCACGCAAATTCGGCCAGCTGAATGGCGGTTCAAAAAGAAAAACTATTGTAACGTTGGAGCATTCTTTTCACGGACGCACGATGGCAACTCTTACTGCGACTGGTCAGGATATTTTTCACCCGGAAACTTTTGCGCCTTATGTTGAAGGTTTCAAAACTATAAAGCCAAACGATTATGATTCTTTGAAAGACGCTTTTGACGATACGACTGCCGCTTTGATGATGGAATGTGTTCAAGGCGAGGGCGGCGTTTTTCCTCTTGATAAGGAATGGGCAAAGGCGGCCGCAGAAGCTGCAAGAAAAGCTGGCGCAATTGTAATCTGCGATGAAGTTCAGACAGGAATGGGACGCACAGGAACTCTTCTTGCGAGCGAGCAGCTTGAAATAAATCCGGAAGTTGTAACACTTGCAAAAGCAATTGCCGGTGGAATTCCAATGGGCGCTTGTCTTTACCGCGGAAAAGGAAATGTTCTTGCGGCAGGAGAGCATCAGTCAACTTTCGGCGGAAATCCTCTTGCGTGCAGCGCGGCCAGTGTTGTTTTGCATGAGCTTTTAAAGGACGGCTTCTTGTCTTCTGTTTGTGAAAAAGGCGAATATATTCAAAGCACTGTAAAAAGCTGGAATTTGCCTTGCGTAGAAGATGTGCGCGGAAAAGGTCTTATGATTGGAATTCAGGTTTCAAAAAATCCTGTGGAAGTTGAAAAACTTTGCCTTGAAAAAGGTGTGCTTTTTTCTACAGCAGGAAAAAATGTCTTGCGCCTAGTTCCGCCTTTAAATATCGGCTACAAGGAAATTGACAAAGGTCTTTCTATTATAAAAGAAGTTCTTGAAAAATAAAAAAATTGCATTATCGTTGCTCCCTTACATTCTTGGGAGCATTTTTTTTATTTTGACGTGCGGTAAATATGTTATTTATTTTTATTGAAAAGTTTCTAATTTACGTTTTGCCATGCTGCTATATTGTTCATCTGTAGATTGCTCTAATAATTTATAATATTTTTTTGCGTCTTCTTTTTCACCAAGATCTTCAGAAATATATGCAAGATTTGCTAGAATTATCATATCTGACTTGTCAAGTTCATAAGCTGATTTAAAATATTCTTTTGCGGATTTTAAGTCATTTGAATAAATACAGCATATTGCAGCATCATTATATGCAATGGGATTTTTAGGATAGTATTTGATAAATTCGACTGACAATTTTTTTGCATACTTTATTGAATCTTCAGTTTTTTCTTTCAGCCATTTTCCAATATATCCATGCATAGTTTTTTCAAAGTCAATACTGGCTTCTTTTGCAGGCGTATTATTTGCCCACAGCCATTTTGATTTATTTTTTTTATCCAAATCAAATACTTTCTTTAATAATTCACATTGATTTTTATAATCTTTTCTTAAGTAGTAAAAATGAGCCTTTCCAAAATACATATCAAGTCTTTTAGGATTGTATGAAATTCCTTTGTCAATATATTCAAAAGCTTTGTTTGACATTTCATCATCATATTTAGTTATAAAACACATATAACCTTCCTCGCCGTTTTCATTCTGGCCTTTCATATAGCTTTTACAGTCCGGCGGAAGATCTGTTTCAAAATACATTTGATTTTGTGTGGCTTTCTGCAAATAGAAATTAAAATACGCTACATAAAGTTCCGCATCTTTTTTGTTTTCCTGTTCCCAATTGCCTAAGAAGGTTTCAAGTTCATCATACTTTTTTTCACCCATTAAATTCCAAAATTCGACAATTCTTTTTTCAGCAAATATTGAGTTAGCAAAAAGTAAAGTGCAAATAAATGTAAAAATAAACTTTTTCATTTTTTTCCCTTTGAGTTATAGATATTTTCAATCAATATATAATAGCATAAAAACAGCAGTTTTTCTATGTGGTTTTTGTCGTCTAGTTCATCTGCTGCAAAACTCTACATTCAGATTAGATATTCTTATAGAAATAAAATCTTTACATTTCCTGTTTCTTTTCATAGAATAGAATCAGATTATGGAAAATAAAAATTTATCAGCAAAAAGCAATTTTGAAGTTCTTGCGTCAAATCTTTCAAAAGAGGAACGCTCTGATATTTTGAGCCAGATTCAGCAGGACAAAGTTGATGTTTCATTTCCTTCTGAAAAATCCGACAATCAGCTTGAGCAGGAAAAACGCAGAGAAGACAAGCTGACTCTTTCGGAAAAACTTAGACAAGAGCCGCTTTTGTTCAGATTCATTTTGTGGCTGAAATCTTTGTTTTTGAATTCTAGCATTGAAACTGTTTACAATAATTCCGTTGTGGCTTCTCTTTCAAAAAATTTGGAGCATGATTTTCCTGATATAATTGACTGCAAAAACAAGCTTCTTCTTTCTGGATTTTATTCCGGGCTTTTGGATTTAAAGCGAGTGCGTGAATTTTTTAAGCCTTCGTTTGATTCGCTTGAACAGGACACCGGGCTGTTTTATTTTTTGCTTGGTTTTACCGTGATGCCTGAAATTGTTCAAGAAATAAAATCTTCGTGCGATGTTTACAGTTATTCTTTTGAAAAACCTTTGCCTGCGGACATAAGAAATATTCTTTTTACAAAGCTTGACGGAATTGTTTCTGGAA
The DNA here is from genome assembly GCF_934725225.1 of uncultured Treponema sp. Lineage (NCBI taxonomy): Bacteria > Pseudomonadati > Spirochaetota > Spirochaetia > Treponematales > Treponemataceae > Treponema > uncultured Treponema sp. Next base: position 305,708 of record NZ_CAKVAM010000003.1, on the reverse strand, counting down.
TTTCTTCTGAAAAGAAAATTCAAATGTCTTCTTGCGCGCGTGAATTTGAGCGGCTTAGAATGTTTGTGAAAATTCCGCTTGGCACTGTTATGTCAAAATTTTCTTCCGGCTCTTCCGGACGCACTTGTTCTTTTTCGCAGATAAAAGATGATTTTGACAGCCTTGCAAGAATTCTTTTGGGGCGGCTTGAATGCTCAGATACAACTCTTTCTGTTCTTTTTATGTCTGGAATTCCGCAGAAGGATTTGTGGAACTGCTCGGCTTCTTCATATGAGGAGATTTCAGAAAAAGTAAATTCATCGTCTGCAGAAATTTCTTTGCTGAATACGTTTGCAGAAAAAATTCCGCTTAAAAAATTTGGAAAAGTAATTTCTGAAAATTCCCTTTATTCTCCGTTGCCGTTGAGCTACAGCGATTTGTGGTTTCAGAAATTCAAGGAGCAGTGGAAAGTTGTTTTGGACAAGCGGCTTAAAATGTGGAACAAGGATTTTAAAAAATCAGAAGTAAAGAAAAAACTCAAAACTTATTTTTCACTTGAGGATTTTCCAAAGTATCCTTCTCGTCCCTGGAAAAAAATCGGTGCGGACTACACTGAAAAATATGAAAATTCGATTGGCTTTTTGAATTATTATTTAAAGAATGAATTTCCAAAATACAAGCAGCTTTTGAGCACAATTACTTTGGAAGGAAAATTTTCGATAAAGGAAAATATGTATGAGTTTTCCGACATGATTTCCACGTTGAATTCTATTATCAGCAAAAATGATTTTCTTATTGAACGGCTTTCGTCTTCCGGGGAATATGGTTCTGAAATTGCGCATTATGCTTCTTCTGAAAAAGAGCCGGACAAAGAAAAACTCCGCAGCATTCTTTTTGAAATTGAGGGAAATGCCTTGGACTTGGCGGATATGTTTGCAAAATTTTTGACCGGCTTTGAAAATCTTTTGTTTGCGATGCTTGGCGAAAAGTCAACAGTTTATTACGGACCGCTTGCGAATTTAAATAAGATAATGGGTGCGGACAATAAAGAGTTCAAATTGAATCTTGAAAAATTTGCGCACAGCATAAAATTTGCTTCTGAAGTTTTGCAGGCAATTATAGAAATGGAAAATATTTCAGTATGAATTTTTTGACAGGAAATTTTTTTTATAACGGAATGCCTTTGTTTTCTGCGCCTTTGTGGGGAATGTCGGTTTTGTCGTCTGGAAATATGCGGTTCAGATGGAATGAAACCAATTCAGTGCGAGATAATTTTTTTTCTTCAATTTGCGCTGAAAAAAGAAAGGTTGCGCAGCCGGAACTCATTCATTCAAAAACTGTCTATGAAGTTTCTAGCGCGGATGAAATTTTTCAAAAGAAAGGAGACGGAATTTTTACTTCAAATAAATTCATTGTTCCTGCTGTAACAGTTGCGGACTGTATGCCGATTTTTGTTTATGACAAAAACTCAAATGTGTTTGGCGTTTTGCATTCCGGCTGGAAGGGAACTGGAATTGCGGTGGAAGCTTTTTATATGCTGAATAAAAAATACGGTTCCAAACCTGATGATTTGTGCTTTGTTTTGGGACCGCATATAAATTCGTGCTGTTATTCCATTAATAAAGGCCGCGCTGAATATTTTTTGAAAAACTTTGGATGCGGCTGTGTTTCTTCAGATGAGAATAAATATTCATTGAGCCTTGCGGATGCGAATCTGTATCTTTTAAGAAAAATTGGCATTCCAGATGGAAATATTTTTGTGAGCAAAGAATGCACTTGCTGTTTTAAGGAAAACGGAGCGTTTAAGTACGGCTCTTTTAGGCGGCAGACATCATCGCTTCCGCAGAATTTGCCTTTGGAAGAAAAACAGAAACACTTTACTGTTCAAACTGCATTCGTTTTTTATTCATTTTGATATTGCATATTTATTCATAAAAATGTATATTCTATGCATACAGTAATTTTGTTTGAAAGTTGTTCAACTGAAAATAAAGTTACTGAAAAATTCTTTATAAGAGGCGTTGTTATGGCAGTTAAAGAAAAAGTTTCTGAAGCAGCAAAGGCTGTAAAATCCACTGCGAAAAAAGCTGTAAAGGCAACAACAAAAGTTGCAAAATCTGCGGCATCAAAAAAGGACAAGGTTGTCTTGGCTTATTCAGGCGGTCTTGATACAACTGTTATCATTCCATGGCTCAAAGAAAACTATGACTATGATGTTATTGCTGTCTGCATTGATGTTGGACAGGGCGATGACTGGAAAGCTATAAAATCCCGCGCTTTGAAAACTGGAGCTTCTGCTTGCTATGTTGTAGATGCCCGTCAGGAATATATTGAAGAATACGTTTGGCCGGCTTTGAAGGCAAATGCAATTTATGAAGATGAATATCTTCTTGGAACTTCTACTGCGCGTCCTCTTATTGGAAAAATTCTTGTTGAATATGCTCGTCAGGAAAAAGCTGTTGCAATTTGCCATGGAGCAACTGGAAAGGGAAATGACCAGGTTCGCTTTGAGCTTGCAATCAAGGCTTTTGCTCCGGACTTGAAAGTTATTGCCGCCTGGCGTGATCCAAAATGGAACATGGACAGCCGCGAAGCTGAAATCAAATATCTTGAAGAGCGCAAGCTTGAAGTTCCGATGAAAAAGGATCAGTCTTACAGCCGCGATGAAAATATCTGGCACTTGAGCCATGAAGGTCTTGAACTTGAAAAAACAGAAAACGAGCCTAACTACAAGCACATGCTTAAAAATACAGTTGTGCCTGAAGAAGCTCCTGCTGCCGGTGAATATGTTAAGATTGATTTTGAAAAAGGAATTCCAGTTGCGGTTAACGGCAAAAAAATGGATGCCCTTAAACTTCTTCTTGAACTTAATAAAATCGGCGGAAGAAACGGAATCGGTCTTGTTGACATCTGCGAAAACCGCTGTGTAGGAATGAAGAGCCGCGGTGTTTACGAAACTCCAGGCGGAGCAATTCTTTACTTTGCGCACAGAATGCTTGAGCACCTTTGCTTGGACCGCGACACATACCATTACAAGCAGCAGCTTTCTATAAAAGTTGCAGAACTTATCTACGATGGAAAATGGTTTACAACTTTGTTTGATGCTTGCATGGCGTTTGTTGACAAGACAGAAGAAACTGTTACTGGCTGGGTAAAACTCAAGTTGTGCAAAGGCGCAATCCGCGGAGCTGGCTCTTATTCAAAATACAGCTTGTACAATGAAAGCATTGCTTCGTTCAAGACTGGTGAATTGTATGACCACAAAGATGCGCAGGGCTTTATTACTTTGTTTGGCTTGCCTTTGAAAGTCCGTGCTATGATGGAGCAGCAGGTTGGAGAAGGTCAGGCAGTTCTTAAAAGCAAAAAACTTAAGAAACGCCCGACAGAGTAAACTGTTTTTGAAAGATACAATGCGAACATAAATAAAATGTTTTGCATTGTATTTTTGATTCAACTTAAATCTGTTTTAGCGAGCCTCCGTCTTGGAATTGAACAGGAACTTCTTCTTGTACGATTTCAACGGAGGTTTTGTTTATGTAGCCAAAGAGAATTTCTGCGGCGCGTTTTCCCATTATAGAAAAAGGCTGAACATTTGTTGCAATTGAAAAATTGTAGAACATCTGGTCTTGAAAAATTCCGTCGAAGCCAACAATAGAAAACTCATCTGGAACTTTTATTCCGTGTTTTGAAAGCTCGCATATAACCGGCGGAATGTGATTGTCTGTGGAGCAGAACATTGCGGTTGGCTTTTCCTTTAGGTTGAAAAAAGGCAGGAAATTTTCTGCGGCGGATTTCTGGTCGTAAGAACTTCTAAAAACATATTCTTCCGAAACTGGTTTTCCTGAAAGTTCAAGAATCGCTCTTCTGAATCCTTTTTCTCTGTCGGAAATATTTTTGTTGTATATTGAATTCAGCACGCCGTAAAAAGCAATTTTTCTGTGGCCCTTTTCCCAAATCCGCTTTGTGGCTTCGTAACCGGCTTTTTCATTGTCTGTGTCAACCCAGGAAAATGATTCGTCCACTTTTCTGTCGCCGACGATTACGCACGGAAGTTTTCTAAGCTTGATTTCTTCAATGACATTTTTTGGCATTTGCTTTAGTCCAACGAAAATGCTTCCGTCAATTTTTCTTTGGCGGAACGGACGCAAAAAGTCAAAGTTTTTATCATCTTCTGAAAAAGGAATAAGCAGGATGTCTGTTTCATTTTTTCTGCAAACATCCTGAATTCCTGAAATGACTCCCAGAAGATATTCAGAGCGGGAAACTACATTGAAGTTGATTGGAGTCAAAATTGCGATTGTATTGCAACGGCCGCTGTTAAGTGCTTTTCCTGCGAATCCGGGAAAGTATCCGATTTCTTTTATTGCCTGCTCAACTTTTTTCCGGGTTTCTTCTTTTACATTTGGCTCTTTGTTTACAACTCGTGAGACTGTAATAAAAGAAACACCGGCGTATTTTGCTACATCTTTTTGCGTAACCATGATTTTAATTATATATCAATCAAAATTGTTTGGATAGCATGAGCTGGGCAGAAAAGGGGAGCGTTGCTTGTTTGACATGAATCACATTCAAGTTTGAAACTTACGGCTTCTTCGTTTCTGTTGCAAATTGCAAGCGCAATTTTTCCGTCTGGATTTTTGAACGATGTGCATTCAAATGTGTTTCCCATTTGTCCGTCGCTTGCTGAAGGAACTGCGCACGGAAGCAAGCTACTTTCAACTCTTGTTGCGCCAGACTTTATGAATCTGCTGAAATGTCCTATATAGTAATAAGAACTTTGCACTGCATATTCACCAGTTTTTGTATTTATTAAAATCGGAGCATCGCAGTTGTTTCCAACGTGATTCGGTCCGCCATCAATGTCAAGAAATAAATTCCAGTCAAACCATAATGAGCAGCCGCTGTTCAAGTCGTTTATTATATTGTGTGCATACCGTTCCCCGGTAAACCATTTTCCATTTCTAGCTCCGTTTTCTACGCAGCCTTCAGAAAAAACAATTTCTTTGCTTGGAAAATATTCTGCAATCTTTTTTATATTTTCAAACTGATCTCATGTGTACCAGTGATAGGCAATTCCTGAAATGTATTTGTCTGCGTTTTTTGCCTTCATTGATGCGGAAAATCTTTCCCAGGCAAGATCCCGGTTATGATCCCAGACAAGAATTTTTGTCTTGCTGTATCCGTTTTTTTCAAGAAGCGGACCAAGATGAACTGTTGCGAATTCTCCTTCTTCTTCCGCTGTCCATAAGCATGAATCCCAAGTTTGCGTTGCGGCTGGTTCGTTTTGAATTGAAACGTAGTCTATTTTCGCTCCGCGTTTTTTCAGCTCATCAAAGAACTTTAAAAAGTGTTTTGCCCAGACTTCTCTGTATTCAGGCAGAAGATGACCGCCATAGTTCATGTTGTTGTTGTCTTTCATCCAGGCTGGAGGCGACCATGTAGAAACCATTGTGCCACAGTTTTTTCCTTGCTCTGTAAGTCCGCTGTAGATTTTTTTTTAAAGAGGAGTTATGTATTTGTCTGTGCGCTCCATTGAAAATGATTCAAGCGTTTCATCTTTTTCTGGAACACACGCCCAGTTTTCAAGTGAAAAGTCGCAGGAGTTCATGTGAGTGCGCACAAAAGAATACTGGTTGCTGTTTTTGTTTCCGTAGTAAAGTGCTACAAGTTCCTGCTGTTTTTTTTCATCTAAAAAAGACAAAACGTATCCGGCTGATTCAGTTGCCGCT